>CAIOSU010000533.1 GCA_903861055.1 uncultured bacterium | reverse complement strand
TTTAATTACAATTATCTAAGTAACATTGACGGCTCTACTTTGCCTATTCCATGCTATGATAACGAAATTCGTCCAGCAACCGAAGCCGAGATACTAGAGCAAGCCGTTAAGCACGGGTGGAAGGAAGATGAAATATTCTTTAGTGCGACTGGTGTAATTAGTATCGGTATTAAAAAAGATGTTTGGATTTATCAGTTTGAGTACCTAGAAGATATTAAAGACCTATCGCTATTCGGTCAAGAATGTATCACAGCCCACCGCCTTATCACATCACTAAACCTAACAAAATGACACCAGAGGAAATAATTAAACAACTTAGACGGTATAATATTTATGATGCACAAGGCGCAAACGACAAAGCCATTGAAGCTATCAAAGCCTATGCCCGTGAAATGTGCGAAACGGCACTTGCTGAACGTGACACCGAGATAGCCCAACTAAAGGCTAGGGTAGCCGAACTGGAGCAAGGCGTTAAAGATGCTATTGCGGAAATGGATAGGTATTATTCGCTAAAATTGGGAGTAAGAATACTAAAAGAAAAAATAAAGCTATGAACACATTAACAATAACAATAGGCATGCTAGCCCCTGTAATTACTTTTTTAATCGGTAGGTACTTTAGAGCCGTAAAAGCAAAGGAATTTGATAACGTATCTCAAGCCCGTGATTATTGGCGTATGCAATCTAATCACTACTGCAACCTAAATGAGATTAAGCTTGAGTATATTGCAGCGTTAGAGTTGCAAAACGAAACGGTACTGAATGAGTTAAAAGGCTGCAGCGGATTATTGGCTGAAGCTCACTTCTTTATGCAAGGTGGAGCATTTATGAAGTTAGTACCAAACAAAGACAAACACCACGCAGCTAATGACAATTACCTTTACATTGAAGGAGAGATAAAAGGAAACCGTGAAGCTGGATTACTGAAGCTAAGTGATTGGAGCAAAGCCAAAGAAAGGCTATTAAAGAACCCCGAGGATAAACCAAACAACGAATAAATAATGTATCTTTGTATAAACCTAAACCAATGACTGAACTAAACGAAATACTTATTTTTACTTTATCCGTTGTTCTTGGATTTTTAGCTACGCAATTATGGAGGGTTAACCGTAAGGCTAATAAATTTGAAAAGTATTTTTACCTAGCTTTACATGAAATGCCATACGAAAAAGAAAGGCAATTAAAGAATGAATTTAACGAAAGCAAGTAAATAGGCAAGATGTTACCAAAACAACTAACCTAATAGCTAAACCATAAGACAATGAAAAGTGAACTAATCTTACGAACAAAACATAATAAACAAGACTTTCCAAAGGTAATGAGAAATGGCGCGCAAACCCTTGTTATTTTAGCTACTGAACAACGTGGCTTAAATATAACGGGTACAGCTATTTGGTCAATAGGAAAAGAACGGATTGGTAACTTCCATACCGATTGGAACGCAGCAGACTTTATTGACCTTCCACAAACCGAATGCGTTGTAATTTCAAACGATTAATTATGCCAGCAGGTAGACCAAGCGAATACAAATACGAGTTATGAAGCAATACAATGAATTACCAAAAGCGACTAAGGCTACGCACACGTCAAATGTAATTATGCTTAGCGTGGCGAA
>CAIOSU010000532.1 GCA_903861055.1 uncultured bacterium | reverse complement strand
GCCCACAATCAATATCACATCCAAAGTAGCAGGTGCCATAGCAAACAATACGTTGGAACGCACTATCATGTAAATGCCAGCGGTAACCATGGTGGCGGCGTGTATCAAAGCCGAAACCGGTGTTGGACCAGCCATTGCATCCGGCAGCCAGGTGTACAATGGAATCTGTGCCGACTTACCCATAGCACCAATAAATAGCAGAAGTGTAATGCCTACAATCAATCCATCATTAATCGGGTAGCCTTGCACCGCTTGAGCAACGGCAGCATAATCCAATGTGCCGAAAAGCATCAACAAGGCAAACATGCCTAGCAGGAAACCCAAGTCTCCTACCCTATTCATAATAAATGCTTTCTTAGCAGCATTATTGTTTTCGTGCTCTTTGAACCAGAAACCAATTAGCAGGTAAGAGCAAAGCCCAACACCTTCCCAGCCGATAAACATTACCAAATAGTTGTTGCCCATTACCAACAACAACATAAAGAAAATAAACAGGTTGAGATAGGTAAAGAAACGTGTAAATCCCTCATCACCATGCATGTAGCTGATGGAGTATAGGTGGATTAGGAATCCGATGCCTGTAATAACCAATAGCATCGTAATGGTTAAAGGATCGATTAAGAAACCGAAGGAGATGTTCAAATTGGCGTAAGCTATCCAATTGAACAGATTGAAGCTAAGAGATTCGGTAGCAGGCAAGGTAAAGAAAATGGCAGCCGCACAAACAAATGATGCCAAAACTGCAATGCTGCCTATCCAGCCAGAAATGGGCTCAGGCACCCTTTTACCAAGAAGGCCATTAATGAGGAAACCCACCAATGGAAATACCGGTATCAGCATACTGAGTATGGTTAGTAATGAAGAGTTGGTTATCTGGTCGTTCACTGAAACAAAATCTTTAAGTCAAACAAACAATTTGCCGACGATTACCATTTTAATTTTTTCATGCTATCTATGTCCGTACTGGCCACATTTCTATATATGCTCACAATCAAAGCCAATCCTACGGCTACTTCAGCAGCTGCTACTACCATCACAAAGAATACAAAAACTTGCCCATCGGCATTTTGCGCATAAGCCGAAAATGATACCAGCAGCAAGTTTACCGAGTTAAGCATTAGCTCAATGCACATCAATATCACAATTACATTCCTGCGAAGCAGTACACCCATTACCCCGATACAGAACAGCAAACTGCTTAGCAGCAGGTACCAGTTATGTGGAACAGAAACTAATGCGTTTTCCATGATTATGCTTCTTTTTTAGCCAATACTACCGAACCAACGATTGCTGAAAGGAGCAATACAGATGATATCTCGAAAGGCAATACGTATTCGTTAAACAGCTTTTTGCCCACATGCTCTACCATCCCAATGTCGGATTTCTCAGGCAATACGAAGGTGCCAGTCTCTGATGTATTAAGTGAGAGTAATAGTACCAAAAACAACATACCGCCTGATATTGCGGCAGCCACCCGTAAGAGCTTTCCGTGTGATTTATCAGGTTCTTGGTTGAGGTTGAGCAACATTACTACAAACAGGAACAACACCATAATTGCACCTGCATACACTATAATGTGCACAATAGCTAAGAATTGAGCATTTAGCAACACATAATGGCCTGCTATAGAAAAAAAGCACACAATCATCGCTATTACGCTATACATGGGGCTTTTGGCAAATACCACGTATAAGGCACTAAGTATAGTGACTATGGAAAGTGCGTAAAAAATGTATTGTGCCATGAACGTATTGTGGTTGCTAGTTGTGTTTGTGATTATGCTTATTTCTAAACCGCAAAGATTTACAATTTATGTTACTTTTTACGTGGTACAATATCAATGCGGTCATCTATTTTTTCCACCAGCTTATTTTTGCCATAGATAAAATCTTGACGATCATACTCTGGTGAAACTAAACGGTCGGTAAGGTAAATTGCATCTTTTGGGCAGGCTTCTTCACAAAGTCCGCAAAAAATGCAACGAAGCATGTTTATCTCGTAAGTTGCCGCATACTTTTCTTCACGGTAAAGGTGCTCCTCCCCTTTCATGCGTTCGGCTGCTTCCATGGTAATAGCCTCCGCTGGGCAAGCAACAGCGCAAAGACCACAAGCGGTGCAGTTCTCACGGCCTTCTTCATCGCGTTTTAGCACATGGCGGCCGCGCCATATCTCGGTGCGTGGCTTCTCCACTTCAGGGTATTGCACGGTAGCTTTCTTTTTGAAAAAATGGCTTATCGTAATACCAAGGCCTTGTGTAATAGCAGGCAGATAAAGTTTCTCACTCCAGGTAAGCTCCTTTTTCGAAACAACTACTGAACGGTTCGTAAGCTTCATCACTGTTTATTTTACAAATGTTAGCCAAGCAGCCGTTGCTACCACATTAAATATGGACAAAGGTAACAGTATTTGCCAGCCAAGTTTCATCAATTGATCGTAGCGGAAGCGAGGAATGGTCCAACGAATCCACATAAAAAAGAAAATGAAAAAGAAGGTTTTAGCAAAAAAGATAACCACGCTAATGATGGAGGCAACGTTCTGTGGCAAATCTAAGTTATCGATACCCGGGAAGTTGTAGCCGCCAAAGAAAAGGCAAACTATCAAGGCCGAAGATATAAACATGTTTACATACTCCGCAAACAGAAACATTCCCAGTTTCATCGAACTGTATTCTGTGTGATAGCCACCTACGAGCTCGGTTTCGCATTCAGCAAGATCGAAAGGGGCACGATTACACTCAGCAAAGGCACAAATGAGAAAAATCAAGAAACCCAATGGTTGATAGATTATGTTCCAATGGAAACCTTCCTGCCCTTTTACAATATCGCTAAGGCTCAACGAGTTTGAGATTAGCAGCACCCCTATAATAGAAAGGCCCATGGCCAACTCATAACTAATCATTTGCGAAGAAGCGCGCACTGCGCCCAATAGCGAGAACTTATTGTTGGATGCCCAACCGCCGAGCATAATGCCATAAACACCAACTGAAGCGGTAGCAACAATATATAACACACCAATATTGATATCAGCAACTTGCAAGTTCATTTGGTAGCCACCGATGTCTAATGGTTTGCCCCAAGGTATTACGGCACTGGTCATCAATGCCGTCATCATAAATATGCACGGCCCCAGCATAAATAGGAATTTATCAGCTGCTGAAGGGATGATTTCTTCCTTCATAAACATCTTCACTCCATCTGCAATTGGCTGAAGTAAACCGAACGGTCCCGCGCGGTTGGGGCCAATCCTATCTTGCAAAAAGGCAGCCACTTTCCGCTCGGCATACGTGCTGTATGCGGCTATTCCCAAGCTTATCAGGAATATAATCAGTATTAAAACCGACTTATCTATTATGGGCAACCATTCCATTATGGGTTGAGCGGTTTAATGTCGTTAAGTGTCAATTCATTGGGTACCACCAACTTTTCGTAGTGGTTGGCAGAGATTACAGAGTGCCGGCTAAGATTAGTAGGGCCTTCTACAACCCAATCAGTGGTGCGTTTCTTATCGAAACGACAAGTGTTACAGATAAACTCTTCAACCTCGCCCCATTGGTCTTTACGGCCAGTTACGCGCAATACATCCTCACCTTTATACCAAAGCACCACTTTACCGCAGCACTTATCACAATCGCGGTGGGCAGTTACTGGCTTAGTAAACCAAACACGGCTTTTAAATCGAAAGGTTTTATCTGTAAGAGCTCCTACTGGGCATACATCAATCATGTTACCTGAAAACTCGTTATCTACCGCTTTGGTAATGTAAGT
>CAIOSU010000531.1 GCA_903861055.1 uncultured bacterium | reverse complement strand
GGGCACCCACGTAAAATAGTATGGCTTAGAATTGGAAACTTACCTACTTCTGAAGTCAAAGCGATTCTAGAAAAACGGCACAATGAAATAATCAACTTTATAAAAGATGATACGCTGGCATGCATAGAAATTTATCGAGGTTAAATGCCAAATCTCTTTCCCTACCTTCCTCAATCGTAAATCATACGCAACTACCCTGCCACCACATACCTGGCCATCACCTTACCTTCTTGGCTAATGATGGGTTCTTTGCCTTTGAGGGCTTTGGTAAGCGTATCGGCATCGAAATGGCGAATGGTTACCAGCTCCAAGTTTTCGGTGCATTCTACTTTGTAGTGTTGTTCCAAGGCTTTCAATAGCGATGGCAACTTGGTTTTGTCGTGGTTGATGCATACGGTAAAATTGATGGCGGTGCTCTGCATCAAACCTACCTTCACGCCAAAATCGGCAAACAAGCGGAAGATTTGGCTCAGGTTTTCTTCGATGATGAAAGAGAAGTCCTTGGTACTAAGTGTCACTAAAGCCTGGTCTTGCTTGTATATGATTGATGGTATTTCGGTATCGTGGTCGGTATTGTTGCTTACAACAGTACCCTCATCTTCAGGGTGTATAAACGAGCGTACGCGCAACACAATGTTCTTGTTCTGTAGCGGTTTAATAGTTTTAGGGTGAATAACCGTTGCACCATAGTAGGCCAGCTCCACCGCTTCGCGGTAAGATATTTTCTTCAACAACCGGGCATCGGCAAACTGGCGCGGGTCGGCGTTCAATACACCCGGCACATCTTTCCAGATAACCAGTTCTTCGGCATTAAGGCAAAAGGCCATAATGGCCGCCGTATAATCAGAGCCTTCGCGGCCAAGGGTGGTAGTATGGTTCTCCACGGTACTGCCCAAAAAGCCTTGGGTAATCACTAATTGGCTATCAATAAGCGGCTCCAGTTTGGCTTTAATCAGCTGCTCGGTCACTTCCCAGTGCACCCCACCTTCGCGGTAGCGGCTATCGGTTTTGATAACGGTGCGCACATCCAACCAATAGATGGGCAAACCGCGCAAGCGCAGGTAGTTGCTCACCATATTGGTGCTCATTAGCTCGCCAAAAGATACTACCTGGTCGTACAGGTAATCATAGCCCGCATCAATGGTAATGCTCTTGAGCGTGTATAGGCGTTGTATATCGAACAGTCGCTCAAAGAACTGCTCCAAATCGCGGAAAGCTACGTGCTGCTTATCTTCAAACAAGTCGTTCAAAATGGCAAAGTGGCCATCCTTCAAATGCTGTATGAGTTCGGCGGCCTTTTCGGCTTCCTTGTTATAAACCGCGTCGGTTATTAACTCTAGCGCATTGGTAGTTTTGCCCAATGCCGACACTACCAGCACCAGCTTACCGTTTTGGTAGTTGGTTACAATATCGGCCACATTTCTGATGGCATCCGCGTTTTTGATGGATGCACCGCCAAATTTGAATACACGCATGGTTTATGATTCTGTAGTTATCATTGCTTCTGTCATGATGCGGCAGTTTAACCACCCGCCGTCAAACGAAACCGGATACTGTTTGTAAAATTTTATGGCAGGCTCGTTCCAATCCAACACTTGCCACTTTACCAAAGCTGCGCCAGTATATTTGGCATATTCAAACACCGACTCTAGTAACAATTTTCCAATGCCATTGTTGCGGTGCTCTTGCTTTACTACTAAATCCTCCAAATATACCATACGGCCTTTCCAAGTACTATAACCGTTATAAAACAAGGCCATGCCTACCACTTCATTCGCCACCTCTGCTACATGCACCGTAAATACGGGGTCGGTACCGAAGCCTTCCCGAAGCAAATCGTTTTCGTTCACGAGCACCTCATGGGGTGCTTTTTCATACTCCGCCAAATCGCGCACGAGCTGCATAATAGCCGGGGCATCGTCAGCAAAAGCAGGCCTTATGGTTGTGGTTGTAGTAGTCATTTAGGCGTCAAAGATATTAAATAGACACAAGAGTTCAGACACAAAACACAACACTTGTTGCGAGTTTCGGGTAATGTCACCCTGAGCGTATTCGAATGGGTACGAGTTCCTAATTGCAATGAATTGGCCTTTTCAAATTAGCACATTTCCAAATTTTCAAATTGAAAGAAACGCTACCGTTTCCTTAATCACCTCAGGGCTGCGGAGGATGCGGGTATGGCTGTAGCCTTCGGTAGTAAGCAATCGTGCATCTTTCAGGGTATCCAACAGCGGTTGGGCATGGTAAAAGGGCACATCGGTATCGGTGCGGTCGTATGCCAATAATACCGGCACTGCGGGTAGCTCCTTTGCCGATTGGTAGGCACTAAATTCTTCCAATGTGTGGCCATGGCGCTTTTTGATAAGCTGGTTTACATACTCCCCCGTTTGTGGGCTGCCACCTACTCGCTGTAAAAACTCTGAGAGTATATCGGTTGCTATGGATGGGGTGCTGATGACCACAGCGCGTGGCACATGCAAGCCTTCTTTAATGGCCAACAATATGGCAGCACCGCCAAGCGAATGGCCTATAGCACCCGCTAGTTGCCCGTTGTAATGCTCACTAATTGCTTTAACTGCTCCACTAAAACGAGTAATATCGGAAACCTTACCTGGCGAACCTCCATGTCCCTCTGCATCCACCGCTACCAGTGTGAAACCTGCTTCGGTAATAGGTTCTATAAACTCACGGCATTGGGTACCACGGCCGCTCCACCCATGAATAAATGCCACCGCTGGACCCTCACCCCAAGCATATGCTTGTATTGGCACGCCCGTTACCATCAAAGTAAATTTTTGTGCTTCGTTTGCGGCAGCTACCTCTTTGCGGGGAGCATCGTAGCGCAGAGGTTTGAAGAACCAATAGGCTGCAAACTTAGCCGCTAAAGGTTTGGATACTGCTTCCAAAAACCGAAACAAATATTGCACCCACTTTAAAGTGCGGTCTACTTCGGCTTGGTTACGTACTTTCATGGCGCAAAGATAGTATCAAGATTTGAGTATCAACTATCAAGAAAAGTGTCTCGTTTTTACTGCAAAAGATGGTATATTTAAAGCAGCGGCTAAAATGGAAAATTTACAAGCCAGATACTCGTTAATAAGCAAACCAAAAATAAAACCCGTTGGAAAAAGAAGAGATACTGGACAGCGAGATTAAGTCCATTGAAACCGCACCTATTTGGCCATACTTACTTGCTGGTGGCTGCTTTGCAGGAGTGGTTAAGCTGGTATTTTCGCTTATGGCACCTCAAACCAATTTAATGCTTCAGAGCATACTCTTGGTGCTAATATCTATGATAATGATGAATACCACACTAAATTTCTATTACCAGAAGAAAAACGCAAGCAATGATTTCCGAAGTGCCCTCGTTATTTGTGGTGGCATTTATGTGCTTATGCAAATGATAAATAGGCTGGTGCTATTTTTTCTTGGCTGGGACCCAAACGAATATTCCAACTCACTTCCAATAGATTTGGTTATATCGTTGGTAGCTGGTGCTGTAATTAGTTTAGTAATGGCTGCGTTAAGTAGAAAAGCTGACTAGCAGAAATAAAAACGCCTCACTTGGAAAAAGGGCGAAACCAAGCGAGGCGCAACAAATGGCTGCCGAAGCAACCAAATGATTCTTTATGTATAAAGCCACTAAAAAATTAAGCGACTAATCATTATCGAAGCACAAATGTAGAAAATAATAGTGCAAATTAGGTAAAGAATCGGTGACGAAATTTTCAGAGTCTATTTTTTTAAACTCAGCAACCCAAATTATTATCATAAATAACTCCCTTATGTTGAAAGCGCTAAAGTACTTAGGTTATACCATTGCGTTGTTGTTAGTCATAATACTTACTCAACTACGCTGCAATATTCCGGTAAGCGAATTGACCCCAAAATACACCAATACCGAATCGAAATTTATTGAAGTGGATGGTATGCAGGTTCATTACAGGGTTGAAGGCAACGGACCACCATTAGTATTACTGCATGGCACTGCAGCCAGTTTGCATACCTGGGAAGGTTGGGCTAACGAACTGAAGGGAGAATTTAAAATCATTTCATTTGATTTGCCTGCCTTTGGACTAACCGGACCAAACCCAGCCAACGACTACAGCATAAAGTATTACGTAGATTTTGTGCACCGGTTTATGGATAAAATAGGGATTTACGAGTTTCACCTTGCTGGCAACTCGCTTGGTGGTCAAATAGCTTGGAACTATGCCTTAACCTACCCAAAGCAAGTAAAAAAATTAGTGCTTATTGATGCTGCGGGGTATAGCTTAGATCGCCAAATACCTTTCGTTTTTAAACTGGCCCGAATACCGGTGGTGAAGGACGTATTCGCTTACATCACCCCAAAATTCATGATCCGAAAAAGTATTGAGGATGTATATGGCAATGATGACTTGATAACCGATGAGCTAGTAGATAGATACTACAATTTTACGCTCCGCGATGGAAATAGAGAAGCTTTTGTAGCGCGCGCAAATACCACCTTCCAATACCAAACAGAGCGCATTCCGGAGATAAACACCCCTACCTTAATTCTTTGGGGCGAAGATGATAAGTGGATACCACTTGAGCACGGCAAACTGTTCGATAAAGAAATACCTAAATCAGAACTAATCGTGTACCCTGGTGTTGGGCATGTACCTATGGAAGAAATACCGGCAAAAACAGCTGAGGATACTAGGGCCTTTTTGTTGAGAGCCACTTTATAAGTACGAAGTACGATTTACGAATGACGAATGACAAATGACAAATGAAGTTAAAGGTCATACTCCCACTTCTCAATCGTAAATCGTACGTCAAAAAATCTTAAATACTTAAGCCATTTCCGTCTTAAACTCGCTGGTAGTGTGGAAGGTAACGCCCGGGAAATCTTGTTTCATCACATTTAGTATCCATGCCGATTCAGCCATAAACACCGCATTGCCGTCTTTATCCTCAAACACATACTCCGATTTGCGGCGCATAAATTCGTTCAGTTTTAGCGGGTCGGTAGCGGTTATCCAACAAGCCTTGAAAAACGAAACGTGATTGAAACGGCAACTGGCACCATACTCGTGTTGCAAACGATACTGGATAACGTCAAACTGAAGCTCACCCACAGTGCCAATCACTTTCTTCTGGCCCATTTCATGTACAAATAACTGAGCCACGCCTTCGTCAGTAAGCTGTTGTAGCCCTTTCTCCAATTGTTTGGTCTTCATTGGATCAAGATTCTGCACTTCTTTAAATATCTCGGGAGAGAAGCTGGGTATGCCCCTAAACTGCAGCTGCTCGCCTTCGGTTAGGGTATCGCCAATTTTAAAATTTCCAGTATCATACAAACCGATTACATCACCAGGATAGGCCTCATCAACGACGTTTTTGGCTTGCGCCAAAAAGCTGAATGGACTGTTAAATCGAACCTTCTTGTCCAATCTACTGTGATAAAAGAATTTGTTACGCTCAAATTTGCCACTTGTTACCCGCAAAAAGGCAATCCTATCGCGGTGCTTCGGGTCAAGATTGGCATGTATTTTAAAAATGAAGCCCGTAAATTTGTTCTCCTCTGGCTTAATGTATCGTTGGTCGGTTTCGCGTGGGCGAGGCGTCGGGGCAATTTGGATGAAAGTCTCCAACAATTCCTTCACACCAAAATTATTAATGGCACTGCCAAAAAACACAGGCGCCAATTGCCCCGTGCGATACTGCTCCATATCAAATGGATCGTACACACCATCGAGCAATTCTGCATCATCGCGTAATTGGTCGGCATAGCGCTTGTCAACCAATTTATCTACCAACGGGTCGTTAAGGTCACTGATGTTTATGTTGTCGTCGGTAAGGCGCTGTTGGCCCGGTGTAAACAAGTTCAAACTATGGTCATATAGGTTATATACACCCTTAAAACTCTGGCCCATGCTTATAGGCCAGCTCAATGGGCGCACCTTAATGTTCAAGGTTTCCTCTAACTCATCCAGCAAATCAAACGGGTCTTTACCTTCCCTATCGAGTTTGTTGATGAATATAATAACTGGCGTATCGCGCATGCGGCACACCTCCATCAACTTTTTCGTTTGCTCTTCCACGCCTTTGGCACAGTCAACTACTAGGATAACACTATCCACGGCGGTAAGGGTTCGGTAGGTATCTTCGGCAAAATCTTTGTGACCGGGGGTATCCAAAAGGTTTACCAACACGTCGTTGTACTCAAACGACATAACCGAAGTTGCCACCGAGATACCCCTTTGGCGCTCAATATCCATAAAGTCAGATGTGGCACTCTTCTTTATCTTGTTGCTTTTAACCGCACCAGCCGTTTGTATAGCGCCACCAAACAGCAGAAATTTCTCTGTAAGGGTAGTTTTACCCGCATCGGGGTGGCTTATAATGGCAAAAGTGCGCCTTTTAACAATCTCTTCTTCTATCTTCATTGCATGGAAAAATTGGCTGCAAAGATAGGTATTTTGAGCCATTGAATTTGAAAATGGGCCCATTTGAAGATTTGACAACAGCAAAAGAACATAAGACTAGTTTCAAACCTGCCGGCAGGCAGGTTCTCAGATTTCCTGATTAAGCTACTCCGGTATTTTAAAATCAAACGGCACGGGAGCGGCCTCAATTTCATCCTCAGGCTTAGCGGGCTCGCTTGGGAGCTCCTCGCGCTTTTGCTTCTCTTCTCGCTTACGCTTCCGGTTTAGCCGCTTATTCTTAAATTCCTGCACTATTTCCTTTACCGAGTCAAACTCTTTACGGTAGGCTATGCCGATACCAGTTTGGTTTCGGTTTCGTTCTTGAAACACGTCATACTGCCCTTTACGAAACACTTTGAGCTTTATGCGCCCATCGCCGGTTATGTTATATCGTATTTCAAAATCGCCAGCAATGTTGTTAGCAATTTTAGTGCTGCCAGTTGCGTTCGGGTCGTTCGGGTCGGGCTGTGTGTTGGTTGATGTATTGGTGTTGCCATTGGCATCGCCAAAATCAAAGTTGCCGCCTACGTCAACCTCAACCCTGTTATTAAAGAACGACTTGGTAAGGGCCAGTTGCAACTCTCTACGGTTTTGGAAATCGACCTCTTGCCCATCGGTACCGGCAATCTCATTTTGGTAGTTCCTGAAGTTTATATCCAACTCAACTTGAGTTACAAATTTCGATATCCAATCGGATAAATAAAGCGAGAGTTGGTTGCTAATAAACTCACTCACAGTATTGTTTACACCTAGGGCTACATTGCTATTTGGCGAAGACCCCAATGGGGCGGACGGCAAAAAGCGGTTAAGCACCAATAGACCAACCACTTGTTTGTTCAATTCGCTTTGGTCGAGCCTTATCATTTGCAGCTTGGCATCCAATGCGTTCCTTATGGCAGCATCGGCATCGGGCACGGCAATATCAAAGCTAATATCGGGTGTCAACAACGAGCCGTTGAGCTTAAGATACAGAAAAGTGGGTATGCGGCTACGCGATTGTTGTAAAGGCATATCTTGCTTTAGCACATCGCCAATAAGATCGTATGGCGCCGCACGAAGTTTGTAAACTGCGCGCACTGCCAAGCGAGCATCGTAAGGGTCGCCGGTCCATAAAATCTGGCTACCAGGAGTTATGTCGAACTTTTTACTGATAATGTTTTGCATAGAGAAGGTGTACTCGCCACTGGTTACCTCATAGTTACCTATCATGCTCATATTTTCCAGTTCATCATAGCTTACCAGTATATTGCCCTTACCGCGAGCTGTTATCACATCACCTTCCTCCTCGCTCAATATCAAGCTTACTTCGGCATCGGGGGTAACTTGTATGTCAAGGTTAAGGTTCACGCCAGTGGTGCGCGGAACGAAGTCTTTCGGTTTATCAGTTCGGGTAGTATCCGTATTGGTAAACTGATAAAAAGTGTAGGTACCCACATCGCGACTGCTGCTCACGGGTATGGAAAACTGGGTACCTTTTGTAGTAGTAGCCGCTACATACAACTCAACCAACGATGGAGTGCCTGTAATAAACACATAACCCTTAGCAAACACCTTACCATAAAACGATTGTGTGCTATTGATGCCCGTATTTAGAAACTGAAAATTATTGGTTTCCAAATCAAGGTTCAACCGAAAATCTTTGAGGTTCTGGTGCAGTATTTCGCCCGAAAGGGTAGCTACGTTATTGTTTTGGTCGTTAAGTTTAATATTCATCAATTCAATTGAGCTCTCTTTGAATTGAACCGTTTGGTTGTCAAGAGTGTAGTCGGTATTCAAAAAGTTTACCCGTGCACCAGCGTCGGTAAGCTTCATGTTGCCGATAAGCACAGGTGCTGTAAGGCTGCCCGTTAAGTACATTAAACCACTTCCATTGCCGCGCACTTTATCAACCAAACCGTTGGCAAATTTTTCGAGGAAAGCTACATTAAACTGCTCAATGTTGGCGGTGAAATCCAAAGGCGCATCAATGCCTAGTCCAATACTTCCGGTTATATTGGCCATATTGCCAGGGCCATCTACCAGTGCCCTTATTTGCAATCGGTCGGAGCCGTTCATGAGCGTACCTTGCAGCTTTATACTACCCAACAAATCATTCTCTATTTTGAAATCATCCACCAAGATATTGGCCATGGCATTGGGGTTGCCCAATAGATCCATTACGTTTATACTCCCGTTTAATTTGCCATCTAAAGCCAAACCGGTAATTATGTCAAGCTTCGGAATAAACTGCCTAAGCTGGATGTCTTTAAAAGAAATGCCCAAATGGGTGGTTTGGTTTACGATGTATGTATTTAGGCTAAGCTCGTTTTCGCCGTTGCGAAGCGCCATATTTTTTACATCCAATGTTTTGCCATCAAACACCAAATGGTTGTCGTCCGAAACGGTCCATTCAGTGCCCTCAACCTTAATGATAGATTTCTTGAAACTTACAAAAACCTCTTTGAAGTCGGTTTTTAGGCTCCCCTTCAAATCAAGGCTATTCGGAGCCAGTGAGTCTTCAAGGGTAACACTAAACTCAACTGAGTCTTTAATAATACCCGCATCGAGCACAAACTTTTGGGTGAGCAAGCTATCGTTATAAAAAACAGAATCGATTTGGGTGTAAAGCCCCACCATGCCCAACTGGGTGCCCGAAACCAGCGAAATATTGCCAAACTTAAATTTATCAAACGTAATAGACGGTACATCCACCGTTACATCCAAGTTATTGTGTCCACTATCGAAAGAGCCCTTAATAACTCCGCCGCCAATATTTTTTAAGCGAGGGAAAAATAGCTGGGTTAGGTTTCTGGTATCATCAATTTTAAACTCAAACTTCATGTCTTGTTGCACCATTTTGCCCGTGCCCGAAACCGTATCAACAAAACCCGGATTGAAATATCGCTGCAAGAAATACTTACCCGCACCAGGCAAATCGGCAAAATTGTAATTGCCCTCTACCCAACCCGAGGCAATATCACAGTTCAAGCTCATTATTTTTTTTTGCCCACTCTCGTATGCTTCAAAAAACAAGTTTTCAAGATAAAAAGAGGTGTCGCCCTTGGATATGTTGGTTTGGCTGATGTTTAGTTCCCCGTTTAGATTATCCAACCTGTTGCCGCTAATATCCAACGAAATGTTAGAGCTGAAGCTGATACTATCGTTCAGTACATTCAACTGCATTAAATCGGCCTTGCGAACTATTGCGCTAAAGTTGAAGGTCGGCAACGAGTCGGCCAAATTAAACACCCCTGCAAAATCTAAATCAAGGTGTTCGTCTCTTACCTTAAAGCTGCCATTAAACTTACGCCTCGAGAAGGCACCATCAATGGCAATATCGCGGTATTCATAATCCTTTACGGTTATGCTCTTGATAGTACCCCGTGCGGTAGCCTCCAGGGTACTTAGTTTTAGTCCTTCGCCATCAATAGTGGCAGCCACGGTCATTTCACCCAAGTAGCCGTTATCAAGCCACTTGCCAAGGTCAAACTTGTTGGTGCTTAAATGGCCCACATAACTTGGCTGCCCATTGGAATCGAGCTTGAAGTTTATATCCGATTTTACCGAACCAATCTGTGTAAGTAACTCCCCGTTTGCCACAAAGTCGTTCACAAACCCATCGAACTGGCCCGAAAAACGCACCAGCCCCAGCTTGCTCAAGTTATCGGGCAACGGAAGGGAAGGCAATATTTCGCGCATTTCGTTGGCCGTGGTACGTATGCGCTTCACATCCAAGGATACAAACGTTTCTTCGATAATAGGCAGGCCTTTAAAACTCATATTGCCTTCAAACCGGCTTACCTTGCCATACTCGATAATTAAATTTCTGCCCTTTAGGCTATTAACAGGGCCCGAAACATCGCCTGAAAGCACCACCGTATTGTGGCTTAGAGGCTTTAATGCCTTCGCGAAATAATCGATATCCTGAAACGAGACTTTGGCTTTATCAAAATGGCCTATCATGGTCACCTTATCCTGGTAGTTTGCAAACCCCGATGGATTATTGAACCTCATGGCATAGTAATCGGTAATATCACTATTGGGAGTTACTAAATGCATGTTTCTTACCTCAACCAACACCGGCGACACCAGCGCATCGCCTTTCAAACTCAACACTTGAAAGCCGCACTGCTCATTGGCCTTAAAACTCTCTATGTGGGCAAAAATGGTATCCTCTAGCAATTTCACTTCCCTAAAATCAAGGTCAATATCCGATACCGCAATGTGGCTGTAGTCAATGCCCCTTAAATCGCGGGGGCGGTTTATTTTGTCATACGCAAACCGAGAATCTTTTACTTGTAGCTGCGCCACATTTATCTCCCAGCAATCGGTATTTAATCGGTCCCAAATCTTGTCCTGCAGGTACTCTTGGGTAGCTTCGCCATCGATAGGAACCATATAGGCCCAAGGACCAAAATCGGTATAAGCAATATCGGTGCCATTTACCACCATTCTCGATAAGTCGATATGCTTATCGAGCACACTTATTTTATCGCTTGCTATATCCAGTTCATTAAAGGCTATATGCAACGATTGATTGGAAAGACTATCGTCTATGCGGAAGTGCAGGTTGGAGAAAAATACCTCATCAAAACGGATATCGTACAATCCATCATCTTCCGTTTCCGCTTGCGGATTACTGAGGCTATCGATAATAAATTGAAAATTGAAGTCTTGCTCGTTCGCCGACCGATACAAATGAATGGTTGGGTCAATTAAGTGTATGTTGGAGAGGAAAATCCGTTTCCGGAAAGGTTGAAAATCGGTTATGCCTACATCCAACGATTTGGCATACAGCAATGTATCTCCCAATTGGTCTTCAATTAAGAAGCCCTCTAACGTCATTCGGGTAAAGAAACGGAATTGAATATGACCTACCGAAACCTTGGCCTTTACCTTATCGCTGATAACGTTGGTAACCTTCTGCACCAGCCAGTTTTGTACCGATGGCAACTGCACGGCATAGTAGAGGCCATTGATAATCAATACCAATACCAGCAGGATTATAAACGATATTTTAAGCCATTTCTTCAATCAGTTACAAGGGCATTGGTTTACTGGTTAATTTGTGGTTTCGCCTAACAAATCTTGAGTCTTGTGTCTTGTGTCTTGTATCTCCCAAACTTTAAACGCTAAATTTACACTTTCTATGACACAAAGCCCGAAAACCGTTTATCTATTAGCTATTGAGTCGTCTTGCGACGACACCTCGGCAGCTGTGTTCCGTAATGACGAAAACCTTGCCAATTTAGTTGCCACGCAAGATATTCACCGCCTTTACGGTGGCGTAGTACCCGAAATGGCCAGCCGTGCCCACTTACAAAACATCATTCCGGTAGTAGATGCGGCCATGCAAAAGGCGGGCATTGCGTTAGACCAATTAAATGCCATTGCGTTTACTCGCGGTCCAGGGCTCATTGGTTCGTTACTTGTGGGTACTACTTTCGCCAAGGGATTGGCACTTACATTAGGCTTACCGCTCATTGAAGTAAACCACATGCAAGCGCACGTGCTGGCACATTTTATAGAAGACCCAAAACCTTCATTTCCCTTCCTTTGCCTTACCGTATCGGGTGGACATACCCAAATAGTGCTGGTGCGCAGCTACTTGGATATGGAAGTGCTAGGCAACACCACCGACGATGCAGCGGGTGAGGCTTTTGACAAAACCGCCAAAATACTGGGCCTACCCTACCCTGGCGGGCCGCTTATTGATAAGTATGCCCAACTAGGCAACCCAAAAGCTTTTACGTTTGGCAAACCAAAAGTGGATGGGCTCGATTTTAGTTTCAGCGGTTTTAAAACCTCTGTGCTGTATGCTATACAAAAACAGCAGAAACAAGACCCTGAATTTATTGCCCACAACTTGAACGACCTGTGCGCCTCTATACAGCGGCACATTATAGAGATGTTGATGGATAAGTTGGAACTAGCCGCCAAAGAGCATAACATAAAGGAAATTGCCATCGCTGGTGGGGTATCGGCCAATAGTGGACTGCGAAAAGCCATAAATGAAACCGGCCAGCGCCTTGGCTGGAACACCTACATACCCCGCTTTGAATACTGCACCGACAATGCCGCCATGATTGGCATCACTGCCTACTACAAATATCTAAAAGGCGAGTTTACTACACAAGATGTAAGCCCAGTGGCGCGGTATGCTATTTAGTTTGCAATTCAGCTACACTATCTTACCGCACGTTAATCCACATTCAACACGCCCGTTGCTTTTAGGGTAGTAGTGCCCAGCACCGTTTGGCTAAAGGTGGCCGTATTTACCGTGCGGCTGGCTGGTACTTCAAAAGCACCTTGGGTTACGCTCAGCAAATTGGTTACGGTCATATCGTTTGTAACCGGATATACCTTACCTGAGCCTGAGGTAGCTATTTGCACATTGTAAAAGGCTTGGTTGTTGCTGCGCACGGTGCTGTTGCCTGTACCGTTGAAAACAACCGTGTTATTGCCATGGGTATAAGTAGCACCGGTATTGCTCCAAATGCCTCCAACGGTGATGGTATTGCCATCGGCATTGAAAGTACCGGCACTAAAACTGATGTTGTTGTTTACCACAATGGCCCTATCTAACAATACGGCACCGGCAGCTGTTTTTTCAACATTCCAAAGGTTTAAAGTTCCAGCGCCCAATACATCTTGGGTGCCAGTGCCCGCAAAACGCAACACACCCGTTGATGCGGTGTTCACATCCAAAGTCCCCTCAACATACAATGCCCCACGAACTTCAAAGCCTGTGCCATGCCCGTAGGTGCCTGTGCTGCCGCCGCTAGTGCCATAATTAACTGCCGACAGAGCAGGATTAGATGCATTTGTTAGCGTGCTACCTGTTTCCACAAACAAATCGCCTAGTATAGTTATCGGCTGGCTGTTAATGTTGTTATTCAGTACCGTTACGGTGCCCGTGCCAGTTACACCAATGTTTAAATCGCCTTTAATGGTCGCCGTGGTCAACCTGCCCGAAAGTATCATGTTAAAGTTGTCCCAAGCAAAATTAGCCGTGTTGGCGGTGTTTTCGAAGTAAAGGTTAGGGTAGTACATATCTGCAGCAGCGGTATTAGGGTTGCCATCGCCGTTGTAGCGGTAGTGCCAATTGCCCGTTGCAGGTATGGTGCTCATGCCACCTTGGTAAAAGTCGCGGTAGCGTGTTACGCTAGATGTATTGGTTTTAATGATCGTACCATTGGCACCCAACGTCCAAGTGGCATCATTGGCAGTGCCCGTATTATCTTCATAATCTACGCCTGCGCTACCGCTATTGTTGCACCTATCATACAGGGTTCCGTTTACCGTTAAATCGGCACCGGCAACACTGTTCAATATGGTTAGTTTATTGCTACCCGTGAGCTCCAGCACAGCACTGGTTTCAACGGTTACTTTATCAATAGTAATGTCCAGGTTCAACGCTACGGTTGTGCTGCTTTTAACAATCACTTCGGCAGTATTAGTTGACGTTGGATAATCGCATGCATTGCTCCACGGACCTGCTGTGGTATTGGCCATTTCCCACGTTGCTATGCTGTTCCAGTTGCCATTTGCTTTGCTGCGGAACACGGGCAACACACCCAAGGTATATTGGGCTGCGTTGCTATTTTGGGTGCATGTGCCCGATGTAACTTCACAATAAAACTGGTAGCCATTAAGTGCGGTTATAGTGCCAGAAATATTCAAAGTAGCGCTCGTTGCACCGGTTACGGTGGTACTCGCAAAAGTTGTTACGTTAGTCCAACCAGCGGTAGTTCCGTCATTATATTTCCATTGGTAGGTTATGGCAGCACTGGCAGTTGCAGTTACGCTCATGCTAACGCTGCAAGAAGTAACATCGGTAGGCTGGGTGTTTATGGTTAGTTGGGTACCTGCTGCATAAGGGCTAGTGCCAAGATCGGAGCAAGACTCCACAGAGGTAATATCCCATTGAGAAGGATTATATGAGGTGCTTGGACCAGTTACGTTGGCTTTGCGCAATTGAGAGAAACCTGCACCTTGGTTCGGATTTTCAGTAAAATCAATAGTTGCGCCGTTTTTGCGCAATATCACTTCATCGTTGCCATTAAAGCCACCATTGCTGTTGGTTTGGTTGGCCGTTACAATGCAAGCTCCAGAGCTAACGCCTAAGCGCAACAAAAACGTAGCGCCAGGTGCCATGCTGCCCGTAAGTGGTATATCAATTGTATTGCTGCCATTATTGCCATATGCAATAACTCGCACCGTGTATACACCCGTTAAAGTTACGGTGCTGGCCGTTCCATTAAATATTTCAACAATGTGATAGTCGCCACTAGTAGCGTCATATATTTCGCTTATCAATAGTTCTGTGGCGGTTGCGCCATTGCCGCAAGTTCCAGTTTGGCCGATTACTGTAAAATCAGTGGCTGATTTGGTAGCACAGCCAACTGAGTTGGTCACAGTTACTTTGCCAGTAGTGGCATTGGTAGGAACCTCTACTTTAATGTTAGTGCTGTTTATTACTGTGTAAGATGCCGCATTAATGCCATTGAAGCTCACTCCGGTTGCACCGGTAAAGTTGGTACCAGTAATAGTTACCAAGCTACCCACCGGGCCGTTTGTTGGAGTAAATGAAGCAATTGTGGCCGTTTGGGTGCAAGGAACAGTGCCGGTTACTTGTACCTCAAATCCATTAATATAGGCCAAATCGAATTCTTCCGCATCGCAAACCTTGAGCGTCCAAGTACCAAGCGAAGACTCTCCGTTAAAGGTACTTAGGGCATCGGTAAGGGCACCTTGCACCTGCACGGTTTCGTCGTAGGTGCCATCTACCGTATGGTCTGAGGCATTAAGCCCTGTTGCGCTGCCGCTATCGTCAAACAACGCATCAAGGTCGAACCAATCGTTGCCCACTGAGTTCATAATAGTTATTTCGGTGCCTTGCGGCGATACTACTTTTATAATTAAATCCCCACGCCAGTCGGCAGTGGCTTTTACGCCAATATTTACATCTGTAATCAGCACATTGCTGGCAACATTAAAGGTCATGGTAGCATAGTCATCGTCAATACAACCATTATCGGTCACAGGTATTGCTACATTTACCGTTAAAGTAGCGGCACTGGATGTTGTACCTGAGCACGGAGCGTTGCCGCCAATAACTACCCTATATTGGTATCCGCTCATGGCAAGGGTTGCGCCTGTAATGGTAAGTGTTTGGCTAGTAGCGCCAGAGTATACACCACCGTTGGTAATATTGCCGAAACCGCTGCCGGTATTCACTTGCCATTGGTAGCTGCCAGCATAAGTTGCCGTTACGGTAAAGTTAGTATTGGCACCGTCATTAACAATGGCATTACTTGGTTGGCTGGTAATACTTGCGTTATTATTAATAGTTACATTATAAGGGCCTACTGCGCCGTCGCTCCAGCAATCAGTACTGCTATTATATGCACGTACGTAATAACTGCCGCTGGTAGATACCGTGAGGCTGCTGGCTGCATTGCTGGTAAAAGCGGTACCAGAGGCGCTGGTTTGCCAATAGTTGGTTACTGGTGCTGTAGCTGAGCCCGAGAAACTTAGCGATGTGGTAGCACAAGCAGGCGTGGTGCCGCTTATGGTACCCGTTGGGTCAGGAACGGTTACGCAAGGTGTGGCACAAGTCCATGATACATCGTCAATAACCACTTGCCTGATGCCTGTTGAGCGAAACTCGATTAACACGTTGCCTGTTTCGTTGGCCGTTACAGTATGGGTATATATTGTGGTCATTGCTGCCAAAGTATAAGTACCTTTTAAACTGCCATCAACATACACGGCTATTGTACGATCAGAGGCAACACCACCTGTAAAATATGAGCGCATGCTAAAAGTAACTGCACCAACGCCACCGGCACCTGAGTTAGCACGCACATATCCAGTTCCTGCATCAGAGAAGCCAATAGTGCCGCCAGTAATGTTATAAGTTCCTGATGGAGTGCGAGCCTCATTGTATGTCCAAGTTACACCGTTATCGCCTGTATAAGATCCGCTACCGTATGTGCTTCCAGAAGCATTAAGATTCGTAAAGCTTTCCGTGCCGCATGGCCCGGCCACTGGAGCACAATTATCGGTGCCGCCAGCTACCCAAGTGGTGCCTATGCGTGCAAAGGTTTTAAAATAATAGGTTGTGCCGTTGGTTAGGCTGGCAATGGTGCCACTGGCAGTGCCCGTACCTTTGTAAACTACGCGACCACCATCGAATGCGGTGCCAGTGCCAAAAGTAAGGTTGGCAGTATAAGCGGTGCCATCTCCCGTTGGCAAAGTAGCGGTAAATGCGCCAGCCTTGGCCACTACCATAATTTGATCGAAACAGGTTGGATTGCTCCAGGTAACGGTTGCAGTGGCATCAGAGCAGCTTGCCGCTACTGATGATGGTCCGGCAAATGCTTGCACGGTAAGGTTGGTGCCGTTGTCGGTGCCGGTTACGGCTGGGGTGCTGCTTACTACCCTTATGCGGTATAGCGTACCAGCACCTACCGATGCGGGTATGGTGGCAGTGATAGAGCCCGAAGTAGTGCTTGTGGCAGTGCCGATGTTGGTAGTGCCCGAAGCAAACGAGCCGCTGGAGTTAGAAAGCACTGCGGTAAATGTATTGCCCGCGGTATAACTGCCCACAACAGTATATGGCACGCTAACCGATGCTGTGGCTGTATTGCCTACACAAAACGGCGAACCCGTAATAGTGCCTGTAGCTATTGACTGCAAGCCCGTGCCAGTTAAAGTAAAGGTATATGGGTTCTCGTCGTTATCGTCATTGGCAATGCTGATGGTTGCCGAGCGGGCACCGGCAACGGTTGGGTTGAAAGTAATGGTAAAAGTAGTATTGCTACTAGCCGCAACGGTAGCCAGGGTAATGGTTTGGTCGATGGTGAAATCGGCGGTATTGCCTGATATGGATACCCTTGGGGTGCCACTGAGCGATAAGTTGGCATTACCCAAATTCTCTACAGTAAAGGTTATTGCACTTGATGAAGCACCTGTGGCTAATGAACCGAAGCCGTATGTTCCGCTTCCACTGATCAAGTCATTAGTGCTTTGTTTTACATTTATCTCGGGGGCAGAGGTAAGCCCTGTACCAGTAAGGTTAATGGTATAAGGGTTTTCATTAAGGTCGTTGTTGGCAATGGATATTTGAGCCGTTTTCGAGCTGCCAGTGGTAGGGTTAAACTCAATTGTAAAGGTAGTAGTGCCGCTTGGGCCGCTTACACTGGCCAAAGTGCTGGTTTGTACAATAATAAAGTCGGCGGCATCAACCCCGCTAATGGCTACTTTTGGGGTACCGCTTAATGCCAATGCTGCTGTGCCCGTATTTTCAATCGTAAAGGTAATGGCTCCAGTGGAGGTGCTGGTGGCAATTGAACCAAAATCGTAACTACCGCCACTGGCTATGTTAGTGCTACCTTCGCGCACATTCATTTCTGGGGTAATACCGGTACCTGTAACTGAAAAATCGTACGGATTTTCGTTGGCATCGTCATTAGCAATGGAAATATTTGCGGTACGGGTACCAGTGGTAGTTGGGCTAAAAGTAATAGTGAAAGTAGTGCTGCCTGCAGCGGCTACTGACGCTGCGGTGCTGGTTTGCACAATACTAAAATCGCCAGTATAGCCAGTAATTGCCACCTTAGGGGTGCCGCTTAGTGCAAGGGCAGCACTGCCGGTATTTTCAACGGTAAAGGTAATGGCACTAGAGGAGGCGCCTTGATTAATAGAACCAAAACTATAGCTCCCTGAGCCGTCTGCTATATTCGTAGCCCCTTGCACTACATTCATTTCAGGTGCCGGCGTTACGCCCGTACCAGTTACATCAAAAGTATAGGGGTTTTCGTCGGAATCGTTATTGGCAATGGAAAGCGTTGCGGTACGAGTTCCTGCAGCAGTGGGATTGAAAGTAACGGTAAAAGTAGTAGTGCCTGATCCTGCCACGGTGGCCGCAGTGCTGGTTTGGTTGATGGTAAAATCGCTAGTATGACCGCTGATGGCCACTTTTGGTGTGCCACTGAGCGATAGGTTAGCGGTACCAGTGTTTTCTATGGTAAAGGTAACAGCGCTTGATGACGAACTGGTATTTACAGAGCCGAAACTATAGCTACCACTGCCATTTAAATAATTGGTGCTACCTTGTTTTACGTTAATTTCGGGTGCAGGGGCTGCTGATATGGATACATCGTCCAAATCGCAGTTTCCTGACCCTTGTGTAAAAGTCCAGCGAACGTAACGAGTGCCAGCGGTTAAGCTTAAAGTAATTCCTGCGCAATCTGTTATGGCTGTTGCCCCTGATGCTGTGCCGTAAGTTCCGATAGTAGTCCAAGCACTGCCATTATCCGATCTTTCTACTAGCATACTTGAAGCGCCGCTCATGGTGGCTCTTTTTAAACTAAAAACAAGCTGGTTGGGCGCTGCATTGAAGAAAACCGTAGTTACATCGCCCGAACTATTAAAAGTAGCGGCATTACTGCCAGTGCAGGCAAAAGCGGTGGTACGGTCGACAGTGCCTGTTTGAGACCAACCAGTTGGCTCAGCTGCATTCCATGCAGTTCTTGAAACAGGTAAGGTTGCTTGTGCAGCAAGTTGACTAACGTAAATAGGGAGAATTAGCAAGATAAAATACACATACCGCATAAGAACATTTTAACCTGATTATTACATTTCATAGCTCAACCGAAAGCTAAATAACAAATCATCTATTAACTGATTGTTATCAACTTCGATTTTGAAACTCTAATAAGGTTAAAGTGCTGCTGCATAGGCAGTTTGCAAATCTCCACGGCAATAACTTAACCTAGCCATAATGTGTTAACAACGTTAAAACCCTTTAAAGCTGAGGGGTTAAAATGCTTTATAAAACAGTAGTTACCCGATTTGCATTTGAACATTGCTAGCGGTTCCATTCGCTTTTTTGTTCAATCGGTTTTCTTCTTCCTACCGGCAAATCCCCATCATAGTTGCCTATGTACATAAACCCCAATAGCTTATCCTGTTCGCCCAAGCCAAAATATGCTTTTCCTTGTGGCTTAAAGGTAGGGCCACCTGTACTCCAATAGCAGCCTACACCATAGACGGTGGCAGTAAGCCATATATTTTGTACGGCACAGGCAACGGCACATACCTCTTCTATTTCCGGTATTTTGCCCGTTTCCTGGCGTTTCATGATTATGGCCACCACATGCGATGATTGTAATATGCTCTCGCGTTGTTTTTGGTACTTTCCCTCGTCAAAGTTTTCGCTGGGGGTAGTCTCCTTATATACCGCTTGGAAAAAATTGGCTAACCTACCAAGAGCTTCCCCAGTAAAAACTACAAACCGCCACGGTTCGGTAAGGCCATGCGTAGGCGCCCAGTTGGCGTTTTCCAGCATTTGGGTTACAATACTATCGTCAACTGGCACACCATTGTATTGTTTAGGGTAAACCGACCGACGGTCGGCGATAAGTTTATCAAAGGCTTTAGTATCTATCATAACTTTAAAGGTTGTGGTTGCAAGTTGAAAATTTAAAACCGAAAACTGAAAATTGATTTTCCCCAATCCGTGGCCAATTGCTTGCCCGTAGGGTGTTAGGCTATAGTGTGCTATTTGTAATTCTTAGTTCTAAAGATAATACTTCATTTTTTTCGTCGACCTTATGAAACAATGGTTTATGTACTTGCGTAAACAGGGGTGTTATAAAACCTCAAAATCAAGTTTATTAAACCTCAAAATTAACCAAGATGGCCAGCAGGAGAGATTTGCAGCGAAGGATTGCCAAGGGTGTGGGAATGGTATTAATGTGTTTAGGATTACCTTTTTACTTGGGAGCACAAACAAACAATATTAACTACGCACCAGCGCAACACTTAAAAGCGAACGTATGGTATTTCGGCGATAAAGCCGGTTTGGATTTCAGTACAGGACACCCAACGGCTGTTACCAATAGCCAAATGCAAGCGTTTGAAGGAACAGCCGCTATAAGCGACGACAACGGACAGGTAATGTTTTACACCAACGGTGGTAGCCTACCCTATGCCGGTGGTGTTTGGAACCGAAACCACCAACTAATGCCAAACGGCAACATGGCCAATGCAGGTGGTTGTGGTAGCTCGTTTCAATCGTCAATGGTATTGCCACTGCCTCGCAGCAACGGCAACATCTTTTATCTGTTTACAACCGACTGTATCGAAAACGGCTCTCTGGGCGGACTTCGCTACAATGTGATAGATATGAACATGGACGGTGGTTTGGGTGATGTTGTGGTGAAAGGCCAACAGCTTACTAACCGCACCGACGAATCGTTGACAGCGATACAACATGCCAACGGCATCGACTATTGGGTGGTAACACACAAACTACGTACCGATTCGTTCTACGTGTATTTGCTAAACCATACTGGCATTGCGGGTGTAGTAAAAACCAAAATCGGTAAAATAACCCCTGACTATGCGGGTACCCTGAAGGCATCAACCAACGGCGAGCGTTTGGTATACTCAGGCCTAAACTGGACCTCTTTGTTCCATTTTAATGCCGAAACTGGCCAAATAACCGACCATACTGATTTAAACCAAGCAAGCTACTCAGCGGCTTTCTCGCCAAACTGCCAGTACTTGTATGTAGGCGATGGCGTTGGTAAAAAGATTTACCAATACGACTTGTTCAACTTTGACCCAGCAGCAACCAAAAAACACATTGGCACTACTACCTCTTTGGGTATTGGTAGCATTGAGCTAGGCCCAGATGGACGCATATATGTTGCCCGTTTTACCACTAGCCAATATTTGGGAGTAATTATGGACCCAGACTACGACGGAACACAGTCTAACTATATTGACAACGGTATGCACCTAGGTGGCAAAAACAGTAAAGGTGGTTTACCAACCTTTGCCAATAGTTGGTTGGGCGGTTGCACTAGCTACCCTAGCGAAAACAGCAGCGATTTTATCAATCATATTTTGAACTTACGTGTATCTCAAATTCAGCCAACTGCTACTAGCCTAAACTGGGATGCTCCTGCCTATGGTCAATTTTTGGTAATCTCTCGCCCAATGGGTGAAACCGAATGGAACATGACCGAAGTAAATGCTCACAACTATACCCTTGAAGGCTTGAACCCAGATACGGAATATGAAATCCGTGTGATACCGGTAAGCGTTAACAATTTCGACTTCGAAATTTTGACCGACCACCTAACCGATGTAGTAATTGCGCAGGCTATGGGCGAAAAAGTACAAGGCGACAACAGCCTGCAAGTGCACACCCCAGGCATGTTAGAGTTTGATGTGTTTCCGAACCCAACACAGAACTATGCTAAGCTTAGCGTGAATGTTGGCGACAAACTTTCAACCGTTACTATGCGTGTAATCGACATCAGCGGACGCGTTATAGAAGAACGCAACTACACTTCAGTTGAAGGTATACAGCAGTTCGATTTGAACTTTAGCGGATACAGCAACGGTATCTACAACATCAACGTAACCAGCAACAACATCAGCAGCGTTAAAAAGCTGGTGGTAATGAAATAAGACAATTTGAAAATTTTGAAATGACTTTTTACAACATTATAGAATTTCCATTTTCAAATTAGCACATCTTCAAATTTCCAAATTAACATCATGATTCGTAGCGCGGCGTCACTTAAATGGGGCGCCGCGCAATTTTTTTTATCAATCGCAGATGCTAATAGTAATCTTGCTCGGGTCTATTTTTAGTGGCGGCATATTTACCTTTAAGGTGTCTTTTATCTGAGCCTGAGCTTCCAGCGGCGTTACAAAACTTACTGGCAATGCATTTACCACCGCTACCCTAGCATTGAACTGGTTGAGCACTGGCACCACAATAGTTTGCTTTAGCGGCACCATGATAGTGCCTTGCACGGCCACTCCCTGATTAAGCGGTATACGAGCATTTACCGGTATCACGGTTTTCATGGGTATGGTATAGTTGGTAGGATTCAGTGTAAGGGTATCGCGCACTTGCAAGTATTGCTTAATGGGCACTATGGTGTTCACAGGTATTTCGCCCTTTACCGGTACCGATACATTGGGTAACCCTTTAAAATTGGTGCTGATGCGGGTATCGAGCGGAATAACAATGTTCAACATCAGTTCATCATCAATATACAAGCGCTCGTTAAAAGGAATCTCTAGATTTTTAAGCCCCAGCTCATCCGCCGAAAGATTGATATCCACCGGAAGATCAAATTGCACATCCAAAGTATCTTTCATAAATATGGTCGTATTTAGCGGCACTTCCACGTCAAGGTTAAGCGGTATGCGCATACTATCGGTTACTGTTATTTTGGTCATCAAGTCATCCATCATCCTTATCTGCAAGCCTTCCTGCACTTGAGCCGATAGCATCAAGTCATTGTTTACGTGTATGCCCAAATTATCTTCCAATGTAAGATGAAACCGGAGAATTGACCACGGGCTGAACACCAGCACTATAATCACAGCCAGCAGCATAACTAAAATGCCAAAGTACAATCGATTTGCCATAAACTTTTTATGCGGTGCATTT
>CAIOSU010000530.1 GCA_903861055.1 uncultured bacterium | reverse complement strand
TTGCCAATAAGGCCACAATTACGAGCATAATTAGCCCACCAAATAGCCACGCAAAATACTTCAACCACTTTTTTATCTGTTCTGACTCCATAAGCTAATAACGCTAAGTGCTTGAAAATGTGTTATGCGAAGCTAGAAAGTTTATGTGGGTGAAAAAATTATTTAGGGAAATTCATTCAATAGTTGGAAAATGAAAATAAACGTTCTACATTTGTCGTCCCAAACGCGCAACATGGTTGACGTTAACGGGCGCTTAGCTCAGCTGGTTCAGAGCATCTGCCTTACAAGCAGAGGGTCGTAGGTTCGAATCCTACAGTGCCCACACCCTAGTAGAAAGCCTTTCAGGAAACTGAAAGGCTTTTTTGTTTTACGTAAACTTGCAGCAGAAACTTAGGGTTGTTGGGTCTAACGGCACAACCCTCAAGAATTAATGCTATCGAGCCCTTGTCTAGTAGCAAACACTTTCCCCAAAAACTGAGCATCCATTTTTATATTACGGGCCATTTACCGTACCTTACAACAACAATCCAACATTGATTGGTTGCCTAAAGCATATCTCGCAACATGGGAGAGGATATTTGGAGTAAAATCATACCTGGGGTAGTGCTACTGGTACTGGGTGTTTTAGAAGCTATTGGTGGCTTGTACTTGAATGATAAAAGAACGAGAAACGACTTTACTATTGAGCTGGTGAGCCTTGTAACGCTGCCTACCTTAATTCAACCCGGTATATTCTTTTTGGTGATATTCGTCATGACTACCCTTTTCCCGGGTTTGCTAGACTATTTTACCAACACTTCACTCTGGTGGCACATTCTGGCATTCCTCATCCTCGATGACCTGACGCAATATTGGTGGCACAGGCTCTCTCATATAAATAGGGCCATGTGGAAACTGCATAGGCCCCACCACGTGGTTGAGGAAATGGGTGTGTTGGTAACCTACCGAAATGCAACACTTTATTATGCGTTCATGCCTGGCATTTGGTTTTCGGCAATGCTGGTATACTTGGGTATGGGTTATGTTTATCTATTCTACTTACCTATAAAGCTAACTGTTATTCTACTTGCGCATAGTGAGACTAAATGGGACCGTTTTTTATACCGCTACAAGGTGCTTAGTCCATTGGCATGGGTTGTAGAGCGCACCATTTCAACACCAAGTACCCACTTTGCACATCATGGCTTAACGGCTGAAGATGGCGTGTCGCATCCTAACGGCAACTATGGCAACTTGCTTTTTATATGGGATGTAATATTTGGCACGGCTAAGATTAACCGAAAGTACCCTACCCGATTTGGTGCATGGAATCAATTAAAAGAACCTTGGTACGTGCAGCTCATGTTCCCCATTTTAAGGTCAAAAGACCCAAACAGCGAATTGCATTCCATTACCACGAAAAATGATTTCGATCCTTCGAAAGACTTCAAGGAATATTCACAATAAACTTCCTCAAAATAGCTTAAGCTACCCTCAAATAAACCTCGCCCGCTCTTCTGGGCTAGGCAGGCGGCAATTTTCGCTCCTGCCAAACCAACGGTAGCGGTTGCGGGCAACTAAATCGTAAATAGCATTGCGGATAAATGGCGGAACAATAACAAAGCCATACATAAGCGGCCATGCGCCCGATAGTAAGCGAGCAATGCGCAGTGCAGCAGTTGAGCGGGTATACACCTTATCGCCTTCAATGAGCACTACAGAATCGAAATCATTGGTGCTTAAACCTGTTTTGGCTAGCTTTTCTTTGGCAAAATCTGATTGCAGGGCGGCAAACTTAAACTGGTACTTGGGGTCGTGGTCCATCACAAAATTGATTGACGCATTGCAAAAATTACAAACCCCATCAAAGAGTATTATCCTTTCCATTACAGTTTAATAAAACGGGCTGTGCGAACAAAAGTTCCCTTCTTATCCATAACCTGTATTACATACACACCCGATTGCAATGGCTGTGTGTTGATGGTATTGCTGGCTTGCACTTGCTCTAGCAATAACTTACCCGAAACATCAAACACCTTTATCGTAACCTCAGCTTGGTTGGGCAAATCGAGGTATAGTATATCATTGGTAGGGTTTGGGTATACTTTTATATTACTTGCCGTGCTGCTTACAACGGGCTCAACCACACCTGTAAGAGGCACCTGCTTACCCAGCAATGGCCTTATCATGGGTGCTCCCACCACTTGCGATGCAAACCAAGTATTGTTGGAGAAATAATACATATGCTGGCGTGCACTGTTTTGTATGTCCATGCCAATCTGCAAGTTTGTTTCTGATACTTGCTGCCAACCTACATAAAAAGTGCCGTCAACCAACAAAGGCTCGGGCAAGGCGAATGTGGCAAACCCATTAAATCTATCGATGTAAATAGGTCGTTGAAAATCGATAACATACAAGGTATCCTCGGTAACCCCAGTATTGTTTACATCCAGTGTTTTCCATACAAAAAACGAGAACAGCTCATTACTTACATCTTCATTAATGCGTGTAAAATGAATCATTACGGCCCTAAGTGTATCCGGTTCGTTTAGCGTAAACTCCATAGCGAAGCGCTTTAAACCCGCTGCGCCAGCCAAACCATAGCCCTTTTCGGCAGTGCCGTCATCGTAAGCCAATAGATTGTAAAATTCTACCTCGTTGTAAACGGTATCGTTATTGCGGCTAATGTCGCCTATGTTGGTTACATTAGTTTTAAGGGTTACCAGCACACTGTCGTTGTCAACAGCGCCTATTGATTGTAGTGGGGTTAAATAATCTGCCGCGCCAAAAGTGAAACAACTATCAGATTGAGGCAAGGCATTGAAATTGTATTGCGGGCTGGCAAACAGTTGGTTAGTTGGCGAGTTATTAACTTGCGAAAAAGCTTGGTATCTGAAATCGATACTACTGCTGGCTGCAAAATTGTTGCGGTAGCAAAGCGTTACATTAGTTTGGGTTTCGGTGGCCTCATAACCGCTAAATTGATTCCAAGGCATCATGGTAAAATTTTTCAAAAAGGTGGTAGGTTCTTCCAACACCGTAATGTCCCTAAGCACGGTATCGGTTATAGTTCTGTTGGCATCCATATACACATAATCAAGGTGCCAATGATCGTTGTTGCCGGTTATGGTTGCTCGGTTGCGAAAACGGAAGCGAAAATCGTTTCGGAAATAAAAAAGGTTGTCGAGCAATACAAATACTTGTGTAAACTCCGGTCCAACAGGGCGCACGTCAAAGCCATCGGCAGCCCAAACCTTAACCCAGGTGGTATCATCCAAACTAAACTC
>CAIOSU010000529.1 GCA_903861055.1 uncultured bacterium | reverse complement strand
GTCACGCAATGGCCGATACTACAAAAGAATATAGCAATGGCGAGGTAACCATAGTATGGAAGCCAGAAGTGTGCATACACTCGGCATTCTGCGTAAGCGGCTTACCTGGCGTGTTTAACAACAAGGCCCGCCCTTGGATAAACGCCCAAGGTGCCGCTACCGATGAGATTAAGTCCCAAGTGAGCAAATGCCCTTCGGGAGCATTAACCTACTATATGAACGATGCCGAAACCGAGGCACCCCAGATTGAGAGCGAATCGGTGGTTGAGATAGTGCCCAATGGCCCTGTGTTGGTGTTTGGCAATGTGCACATTAAGCACAGCGATGGGAGAGAAGAGCACAAAAACAAAATGACAGCCCTATGCCGCTGCGGCGCATCCAGCAACAAGCCATTTTGCGATGGCACTCACAAAAAAATCGGTTTTGAGGGTTAAGGCTTGGGGTAAATCAATTTCGGCTTTGCTAGTGCAATACAAAAAATAGCCTCAAAACTTGCTATTTACTAATTACTCGCCACTAGTTACCACATAACTACACGCTTATTCCTATTTTTACGGCAACTAACTGCCTATAAATATGCGTTTTCTTGCTTTGTTGCTGCTATGCTTGTGTTGTACGGTTGCTAGCCAAGCGCAATCGCAGTACGTGCCATTAAACCACTTTAGCTACCACAACGTAGATAGGCTCAATATTAAATACGGCAAAATATTGCCTATTGTGCATACCGTAATTAAGCCCTATAAGCGGGTTACGGTTGCCAACCTGCCCGATACGCTCGGTGATAATGGCATAACATTAAACAAACGCGACCAATACAACGTGCGGAATATGTTGTGGGATAGTAACGAATGGGTAGACGATACGGTGATAAAAAGCCGAAACCCTATTCTTAAATTTTTCTATCAAGACCCAGCTACTTTTTTGGGTGTTGATAGCAAGGGTTTTGTAGTAAAAGTGAACCCTGTGCTGCAGTTTGAGTTGGGCAAAGAGTTTGGTGCCGAACCCAATGCCTTGATATTTAAGAATACGCGGGGCGTTGAGTTAAGGGGAAGTATAAAAAAACGCTTGAGTTTTTATACGTTCATTACCGACAACCAATCGCGGGGCATGCAGTATGTACGCAGGCATATACAAGATGAACAAGCTATACCCGGCGAGGGATATTGGAAAACATTTCGCGTAACTGGTATCGACCATTTCTCGGCAAGGGGCTATATCAATTTTAACCTGCTCGACCACGTTGATATCCAATTCGGACACGATAAAAACTTCTGGGGCAATGGCTACCGCTCTTTGTTTTTGAGCGACTATGGAAACAGTATGTTTTTCTTGAAAGTACAAACTACTATTTGGCGCATTAGTTATACCAACTTGTTTACCGAAATGACTGCTACCTATGATAGGGGTGGCGATAGATTGTTGCCTAAAAAATATGCTGCTTTCCATCACCTCAATTTCCATATTGCGCATTGGTTGGATATTGGCTTGTTTGAGAGCGTGGTTTTTGAGCGCGAAAATGGTTTTGAGTTTCAATACCTCAATCCAATAATTTTCTATCGGTCGGTTGAGCAAAGCTTGGGCAGCCCTGACAACTCTATGCTTGGTATTGATTTTAAGGCAAATATTGCCCGTAGTTTTCAGTTGTACGGCCAATTTTTATTGGATGAGTTCAACTTCGGTCAAATTGTGAAGCTAAATGGATGGTGGGCCAATAAGTTTGCTTTACAAACGGGCTTAAAGTACATTGATGCTTTCGGTATTGCCAATTTTGATTTGCAAGGCGAAATGAACATTGTTAGGCCCTTTACATACGCGCACAACACTACCGCTAGTAGCTACACACATTACAACCAG
>CAIOSU010000528.1 GCA_903861055.1 uncultured bacterium | reverse complement strand
TTTGGTGCTGGTATTCTTTTAACTGGTTAAATGCATTGCCAACATTGCACTGCAGCGTTGTTATAGCACCTGCACCAATTAAACAGTCGAAACTTGGGTTAGGATAATTAGGGTACTGGTTATGATCGAAACTAGCGGCATAACTGAACCCATTGGCCCAATGCAACGCTTTTAGTTTGAATTGCTGCGGGGAGTTGGATTGGTAACTGCCCGATTGGCGCATCATAAGGTACTGCTTACTTGTTCTTTCAGGATAAACTCCTCCCGTCCAGGGCCAGTGGATAGAATGGTGATAGGCACATTTAGATAACTTTCAAGAAAAGCTACATAATTGGTTATTTCGCTAGGGAGGTCATCAAAGTTATGTATGTCGCCAATATCTTTTTGCCAGCCCGGGAAAACCTTATACACTGGTGCAAGATTTGCCTGACCTAGGTCGTAGGGCAATTCTTGGGTTTGGGTGCCGTTTATATCATACTCGGTGCAGGCACTAAACTCCTCCAGATTGTTCATTACGTCAATCTTGGTAACAATCAAATCGGTAAGGCCACTTAGCATACTTGCATATTTCAATGCAGGTAAGTCTATCCATCCGCAGCGACGCGGGCGGCCAGTAGTAGCACCAAACTCCTTGCCTTGTGCACGCAGTTGCTCTCCCATTTCGTTGTCCAACTCGGTAGGGAAGGGGCCACTGCCAACACGGGTACAGTATGCCTTGGTTATGCCATATACCTTGCGGATGCGGGTTGGCGAAACACCCAAACCAATGCTAGCTGAAGCTGATATAGTGTTTGATGAAGTAACAAAAGGGTAGGTGCCGAAATTGATATCCAACATAGAACCTTGTGCACCTTCAGCCAAAATAGTTTGGCCTTCGGCAAGGGCATTGTTGAGGTAATACTCGGTATTGATTAGTTTAAGGCGACGAAGATTTTCGATTCCTTCAAACCAAGGGCCTTCTAGTTCGGCCAAGTTGTATTCTTTATAACCGTAAAAGCCAAGAAGCTCTTCGTGCTTTTCTTTTAGGGCTTGGTAACGCTGCTTAAAGTCAGGCTCTAAAATATCGCCTACGCGCAAGCCGTTTCGGCCTGTGTGGTCCATATAAGTAGGGCCTATGCCACGCAATGTTGAGCCAATTTTGGCTTTCCCTTTGCGGGTTTCCGATGCTGCATCCAACAACTTGTGGGTAGGCAAAATCAAATGGGCTTTGAGCGATATAACCATCCTATCGGCTACATCAATACCAAGCGCTTGTAATTTTTCGGTCTCTTTCTGGAACGTAACTGGGTCAATTACAACACCATTGCCTACTACATTACAAACCCCCTTGTGGAAAATACCTGAAGGGATAGTGTGCAACACAAAGTTCTCGCCATTTATTTTTAGTGTATGGCCAGCATTTGGGCCACCTTGAAAACGGGCAACAATATTGTATTTGTCTGCAAGGTAGTCTACGATTTTCCCTTTTCCCTCATCGCCCCATTGCAAACCTAGTAAAACGTCAACGTACATATCGGTGTTATAAACAGTAATAGTTAGTTAAAGCTGTGAAGCCTTATTTATACATTTCAATTGCATCGTTCAAGCTTTCTTTGGCTTGAAAAATGTTGCTCAACTTGGTTATAATCAACAAGTTTTGCACTTGCTCGGGCACGTTGGCAAGTATTACATCGCCACCAGATTTACGGGCTTTGGTAAGGCAAGTAAGTAGCATGCCTAAACCAGAGCTGTTTATAAACTTTAGGTCTGATAGGTCAACCACAAAGCGCACTTTGCCTTCCTGTATCATATCGGTTACCTGTTGCAATATATCCTTGGTTTGTACATCGGCTAGCAAGCTACCTTTTAGGGCAAGAACCGAAGCATTTCCGTGAGTACTGATAGTGTAATCCATGCGTTTGGGTTTGGTTATTTACCTTGTTTCATTTCTCGCAGCTTTTGGCAATTGCCGCAAATGCCATACAAATTTAATGAATGATGCGTAATTTTAAAGTTCAGCAAATCGCCCATCATACTCTGTATTTGTTGTATTCGGGGGTCGCAAAACTCTACTACTTTCTTGCAATCTACACAAATTATATGGTCATGATTCTTGTAGCCATAAGATTTTTCGTACTGCGCATAACTTTTACCAAATTG
>CAIOSU010000527.1 GCA_903861055.1 uncultured bacterium | reverse complement strand
ATAGGCAAACGACAAAAGCCGTTCCTAAATAGGAAACGGCTTTTGTCGCTCAAAACCAACCTCTGTTTTCTCCTCAAATCCTTTCTTCACATCGTTCTTCCACGATCGTTCTTCACAGTTCTTATCTCCTCATCCATCTACACAATCTGGCAGGGGCTGGTTTACGTATACGTTAAGCCGTTTAATGTCCGGCCAGTGTGTTGTTTCCAATTTCAACAGCAGGAATCATTTTCACTGAACCATCTTCGTTAGTCAATGTCATTCTGTAAGTTACTTTGCTCGATGCGCTCAAATCGGTATCGCTGTATCGGAAAGCTTTCGATACATCTTCTATGTTATTGCCTTCAACCGAAGCGATAGTGGTAAAGGTTAAGCCATCTACACTTTTTTCAATTTCGTATTTCTGGAATTTTTTGTTCTCGCTATTCAAAAGGCTCAGTACTACTTGCTCTTTTCGAATGCTTGCGGTAAGATATACCTCGCTAAATATTCGTGCACCGCAAAAGCTTACAAATGTAGAGTCGATGCTGCCACCGTCCACGTTCATAAAGTTAGCAGAGCAAACATCGATATTGCCTTGTATTTGGCCTGACTTGCTGTTTACAAACTTAGCATTGGCAATCAGTTGGCCTCCGTTTCCGGATATGTTACCTACGTTGTCAAGAATATTGCCAACTACCATGCTTTGGTTATTGAAAACCTTGCCGGTATTTATAAAGTCTTTGTGCGTTTCAAGTATGCTTTTGTTGTATACTGTTCCACGGTTGCTTATAGCATCAACAATGGTCATGCCGTTGTTCATTACAAAACCTTCGTCCATAACTACCAGGTTTTTGTTTCCGGTAAAACGGGCTTGGCTCTTAATAAAAATTGCTCCCTTGACAACTACATCCACGTTCATGGTAATGTTGCCAGAAAGCATCACGGTATCGCCTTCGAAAATGACGTTGCCTTGGTAGCCAGCGCTCCAAAGCTTGGTATCATTATAATTGCCGTTGCCTGAAATGGTATGGGTGGTAGCAGATGCTGAAAAGCTTAGGCTGATAAGTGCTGCAACCAATAGGGCCGCTAGCTTAAATCGAGTAATCATATTTTTGCTTGTAGCGTAACCCTTAAAAACGTTTTCGGTAGAAGTCAGTATCATGGGGTTCCAGATTTTGCTGTTAGAAACTTACCCTCTTTTACGGCATCGCTGCTGGTAAGGTTACAGTATGCTTAAAAAAAATTGTGGCAGTGTGCAATAATTCTTTGTTAAGCCAGCTATGTGGGCTTATTCAGCATCGAAGATTCTTTAAAAATGCTTAGTTTTATGGTTATTATTGAGCAGTTTTTTAACTTACAATGCACATCCTATATTCCATAGTCCCTTTTGTTTGCCTATGAAACAACGTATAGCTGTAGTCATTTTTTGGGCGTTGCTTATTATTGGCACCATATGGGTAGCCTACAATAGGGCCATATCAAGTTCTTACCGTGAGCTGGGTGGTCAAACTACGGAGTTGACGTCTCAAAAGCATAAAAAAAAAACGTCGCGGCAATGATCCGCATGTGCCATCAGGTATTGGCACCATCGAAGATCGGCATGCACGATTGAATTGGGAGAAGAGCCGGTTGGTAAATCCTCTTACGGGCACTATACCAGATAATATAAGAACGAAGGAATTGGTATTTGCCCAATCAATAGCGAGTAAAAATGTATCATCAACAGGTACTGTTTGGAACCAACGAGGGCCGGGTAATATTGGTGGCCGCACACGCGATTTTGCTTTTGATGTAAACAATGAGAATATAATAGTTTCCGGCGGTGTTACCGGGGGTATGTACCGCACCACCAACGCTGGTCAAACCTGGAGCAAGACAACCACGCCAGAGCAGTTGCAAAGCGTAACTTCAATTGCCCAAGATACCCGAACGGGCAAAACTAATATTTGGTACCACGGTACAGGAGAGTATTATGCTATTGTTAGTGCATCAACGGTGCAGGCTAGTGGCAATGGTATTTATAAGAGCACAGATAGTGGACAAAGCTGGCAGTTGTTGCCCTCTACTGTATCAAATACACCAACCACACTTTATGCCAATAACGATTTCGATTTTGTTTGGGATGTGGTTGTTGACCATACCGATTATATTAATGATGTAGTCTTTGCTGCCGTAATAAATGGCATTTACCGCAGTAAAGACGGCGGTGCTAACTGGGAGCCGGTGCTTGGTGGCGACACTACCGTATCGACAGGGCAAATGGCGCGCTACACGAGTGTTACCATTACACCATCGGGTATTTTGTATGCTGCAGTTAGTGGCAACCGCTCGTATAGTGGCATTTGGCGCAGTGCTGACCAAGGCGATACTTGGACCCAGATTAAGCCTGTTAATTTCTTTAATAACTTCGGTAGGGTAGTGATAGCGGTAACCCCTCAAGATGAGAACCGTTTGTATTTTTTGGCATTGCAAAACACACACCAACTTTGGAAGTATAACTACTTATCGGGAGACGGAAGCTTTTTTGGCGGCAATTGGACCAATCTAACCGCAAACTTACCTGCCGGGCAATGCCAGTTTTTTTACGACTTCGATTTTGCGCCGTATAGTTCGCAAGGTGGCTACGATATGTGCATGGCTATTAGCCCTGCAGATAGTAATTTGGTAATGCTGGGAGGTACAAATGTTTATCGTTCAACCGATGGATTTGCTACTAGTATTAATACTGATTGGATAGGTGGCTACCGTTGCGATTCGATTACTCCATCCGATTATGTATATCCCAACCACCATCCCGACCAGCACCATTTTGCGTTTTTACCTTCCGATGCCAATGTTTTCTATACCGGAAGCGATGGTGGTTTGCACAAAACCGTTAATGTGCTAAAGGATTCTGTTGACTGGATTTCTTTGAACAATAACTACATTACCACTCAATTTTATACTGCTGCTATGGAGCCGGGGCAAACCAACAGTAACTATGTTGTAGGAGGTATGCAAGATAACGGCACGGCATTTACCAATTCGGGCAGTGCCTCACAACCTTGGGCGAATGTACTATATGGTGATGGGGCCTATTGTGCCATTACCGAAGGGCGCGGCAACTATTATCTTTCGTGGCAAACGGGCAAAACCTTTAAATGTACTATAGCCGATAATGGCACCGTAACAGGTCTTACCCGCATTGACCCTCCAGGTGCCACAGGCTTTCAGTTCATCAACCCATTTATCCTCGATCCGGTAACGGGCAACCAGATGTATTTATCGGCTGGCTCCTATGTTTGGCGCAACCTTGATTTGGCTTCCATCCCCGTTGTAGGCGATGAGTACAATAGTACCAGTGTGGGTTGGGTACGCATTGATGCATCCAACACCGGCAACCCTAATTTTGATGGCTCAGTTACGGCTTTTGGCATGAGCAAAAGTGATAATTCTGTTCTGTACTATGGCTCGAGCACTGGTAAAATGTTCAGGTTAGATAGTTTGCAAGGAGGCGGTACGGTTACCAAAAGCATTATTACGGGTAGTAATTTTCCCGCCGGATACTTGGCTGCCATAAGCGTAAGCGATACTGATGCAGATGATGTGCTGGTGTGCTTGAGCAATTACGAAATTGTAAATATTTTCCATAGCACCGATGGCGGACAAAGCTGGACAGATGTTAGCGGTAACCTTGAAGAGAACCCCGATGGCAGCGGCAACGGCCCGGCAGTGCTTTGGGTAAATAGGATTGAGTTGGATGATAGTACTGTTTTTTTTGCAGGTACTACCACAGGTTTGTATAGTACTACTGCATTAAACGGAGCTAGCACCAATTGGCGCTTAGAAGGTGAGACGAGCCTTGGTAATTCGGTGATAAACATGATACAAACCCGTGCCTATGATGGTAAAGTTATAGTAGCCACGCATGGGGCGGGTATATACAGCACCCGCTACAAAGACTATGTTTCGGTTGCCGAAGTGCAAAAGCCTGGTTTAAACGTGCGCGTATACCCAAACCCGGTGTTGAACGAAGCAATTTTTAGTTTTGTTACCAATGCAACCAACAAGGTAACCTTGGATGTTTATAATGTGCAAGGCAAGCAAGTGAACCGATTGTTGAACCAACAACTGGCCGCTGGCAATCATACCATTAAATGGGATGGCAAAGATGCACAAGGCAATGGCCTAGCTGCGGGTACCTACATTGGGGTATTGCGCTCAGGTACATACCAACAGACTGTTAAGCTCGTTATTACCCAATAGCCATGACCAAGAAAAAGGTGATTACGTTTTTGGTTGCCCCCAACACTATGAAGGGAAGCCTAAGTGCCATTGCTGCTGCTGCCGCTTTGCGCAGGGGTATTGAACGGGGCTTGCCTAATGTAAAAATTATAGAGCAGCCTATAGCCGATGGCGGCGAACTTACCACTGAGATATTGGTTGCTGCGCTAGGTGGGGTTATGAAAGAGGTGACGGTAAAAGACCCACTGGGCCGCAACGTGAAGGCGAAGTATGGCCTGGTAGAGGAGGGCAAAACGGGTGTGCTAGAGGTTGCAGCTGCTTCCGGCATCAGCCTACTAAAACCTGATGAACTGAACCCTATGCGAGCGTCGACGTTTGGCACTGGGCAATTGATAACTGCTATTCTCGACCAAGGTTGCAAACGCATACTACTGGGCCTAGGCAATAGCGCCACCGTTGATGCGGGCACTGGAATATTGAAAGCCTTGGGTGTGCGCCTTACTGAACGTAACAAGAGCGCCATACCACTGGGTGGCAGCTACCTGCACACCATAGTAAACATTGATATGGCCGAAATGGACCACCGCCTGCACGATACCGAGATAATTGTATTGTGCGATGTGGAGAATACCCTGCTAGGCAAAGAAGGCGCTGCGTATGTGTTCGGACCGCAAAAAGGAGCCACTGGCGAGCAAGTGCGCTTGTTAGAGGAAAATATGGAGCATTTTGCCAAAGTATCCAATAAGCTATTCGGTTTCGATTTGCCGAGCATAAAGCATGGCGCTGCTGCTGGTGGCGTAGCGGCTACTTTAGCGGCTTATCTGAACGCCACCTTGGTTGACGGCACCCAATACTTAATGGAGGTAGTGGGTATGACGGATAAAATTGCCCAAGCCGATTTCGTGTTTACGGCGGAGGGTCGATTGGATGAGCAAACCCTAAAGGGCAAAGGTCCGCACGGGCTTGCCTTGTTGGCCAACGAGCATGGTAAACCAATCGTGTGCTTCACTGGCTCAGTGCCCATTGGTTTTAAGCCGGAAGATTATCCCATGTTTCAAGGAGTAATTGCCCTGCCCAACCGCCCCATGAGCCTAAACGATTGCATGACCAATGCCACAGAACTTTTAGAGTATCAAGCTATGCAGGTTGCAAGGCTGTTGGGGGTTTAAATTCGGTATGATAAAAGTCAACGTGCTATTATTTGTTAAAATGGGGTTGGGCTAAGCCAAACTGAACATTTTGACGTAACTTTGCGTTGCATTCATTGGTATCAAATACCCTGTTATGAAAAAGACCCACATCGTTCTTTTGGTGTTTATCGCCGCTTGTGTAGGGGTCATTATTGCCCGCACTGGCGACTACAGCACCTACGAGAGTTTTACCACCGCATCGGCCAAGCCCGATAAGGAGTACCACGTGGTAGGTAAGTTGGCGCGCGACATGGATATGTACTATGACCCTGAAGTTGACCCCAACTTCTTCAGTTTTTATATGGTTGATAACGAGGGCGTGCAGAAGAAAGTTGTTTTCCCGGGTACCAAGCCACAAGATTTTGAGCGCAGTGAGCAAGTGGTTTTGATAGGTAAAATGACTGGAGACGAGTTCAGAGCGACCAAGATATTGACTAAGTGCCCGAGTAAATATATTGAAGACGAGCTAGAGGAAAAGGAATATAACGCAGCAACTACTTAATGGAGCCCATAGAATATTTAAATGAATTGACCGCGCCCGGGAATCTCGGGCGTTTTCTTGTGATACTGGGTTTTGTAAGTGCCTTTACCGCATCTATAGCCTACTTTTTTGCTACCCAAAAGCGCGACCACCTAGCCGAAGCCAGCAACTGGCGCAAGTATGGCCGCATATTGTTTTTGGTGCATGGTGTATCAATTTTGGGCGTGGTGCTGTCGTTGTTTTACCTCATATACCATCACCGATTTGAGTATATGTATGTGTGGCAACACTCTTCTGAGGGGCTACCGGTGCGTTACCTGTTTTCGTGTTTTTGGGAAGGGCAAGAGGGAAGTTTCATGCTTTGGGCCTTGTGGCACGCCGTGTTGGGCACCATCATGATGTTCACGAGCAAGAAATGGGAAAGCCCCATTATGGCCGTATTTGCCATTACTCAAGTGTTTTTGATGAGTATGTTGTTGGGCCTGTGGGTAGGCGATGTAAAAATTGGCAGCAATCCTTTTGGCTTGCTTCGCGACAACATGCAGGCGCCTATTTTTAGCAACCCCAATTACCTTAGTTTTATTAAGGATGGTAACGGCCTAAACCCGCTATTGAAGAACTATTGGATGACCATTCACCCACCGACTTTGTTCTTGGGTTTTTCGTCTACACTAATTCCTTTTGCTTTTGTTATTGCCAGCCTTTGGGTGCGCGATTTTGTGGGTTGGGTAAAGCCAGCCTTGCCTTGGGTGCTGTTTAGTACCATCATTTTGGGTATCGGCATTCTTATGGGTGGCGCTTGGGCTTACGAGAGCTTAACCTTCGGTGGGTTTTGGGCTTGGGACCCAGTTGAGAACGCATCGCTAGTACCTTGGCTTACCCTAGTAGCTGGCCTACATACCATGGTGGCCTATCGCCATAGCGGTTATGGGTTAGTGGCTACTTTTGTGTTCTTTATCCTTACTTTCCTGTTTATATTGCTATCTACCTTCCTTACTCGTAGTGGTATATTGGGCGATACCTCGGTGCATGCATTTACCGATTTGGGCATGAGCGGCCAGTTGCTCATTTTCATGTTATTCTACATTGCCTTGTCTGCATTTTTGTTTATCCTCAATGGCAGAAGCATTCCGTCCCCACAACGTGAAGAAAATACCTCTAGCCGAGAGTTTTGGATGTTTGTAGGTTCGTTGGTTTTCTTGCT
>CAIOSU010000526.1 GCA_903861055.1 uncultured bacterium | reverse complement strand
TCAAGGGTGGTGTTTTTCACCATGAGGGTATTTACCAAGCAATAGCGGCCTGCGTATAAGGCATTCAAGAGTTTTAATTTAATGCCAGTGCCTTGAAAGGTTGGCAATACATTCATTTGCGCCTTGGCCACTGCATCCATAATTTGCTCGTTGTTCCAATTGTCTACCAGTTTGATGTGTGGGTATTTTACAACGGCTTTTTTCAGTTCATCGCTCGGATTGCTGCCGGCAATCACACAAGGAATATCTATTTTAGAAAACACCTCATTCACCAAATATAGAGCTGCAAAATTATTTTCGCCCACACCTAAGTTGCCGTGGTAGAGAATAAACTTGCCGTTGCCTTTTATACTGCTTACTTGGTCTTGGGCATGAAAGGCAGGCACTAAAACTGAGTTGTGGTATTTCTTATTTAAGTACTGGTTGTCGGCCGGTGAAATGGCCAATACTTTACTGGCGTGTTTTAATATTTTTTCGTAGTGCTTCAGGTTGTCCGATTCGTTGCGAAAAAAATATTTTTTAAAGTAATTGGATTCCACCAATTCTAGATTCTTGTAATAGTCGTGCTCAATGTTGTGGTTTCTCACCAATTTAATCCGGTCTTTCAAACGGATGTGGTTAAGAAAAAACGTGGTGTGCATGCCTTCAAAAAGAATGGGTGCTGGGTCTTTGCAAAGATTGTCCAATAGCTCTTCATTGCTGCGGGTCAAAACAATGTAAGGGGTGCTGCCAATAAACGGATTTCTGTATTTGCTGCGCTTGTAATAAATTACTTTTTTACAAAGTTTTTCCAATTCTGGTGCTTCTTCGCGGCCGTATTGAAAGCAGTGCAGGGTTATTTGCAGCCCTTGTGCTTTAAGGCTTTTAATTTTATAGTAAATATCTATAACCCCACCATAGTCGGCGGGAAAAGGCACATCAAAGGCAACGATATGTAAGTGCTTTTTCAGAATGTTAAAAGATTTTTAAGTACTTCTTTCTCAAGATTCCAATTGTTCTCTTGAGCAGCAAACTTAGTATTTTCTTTTAATTTGACATATTCTGAAGGATTATTTTTCCAAAAGTTTAATAAGTCGATTAAGTTTTCTTTGCTGTTGGGTATGCAAACCCCACATTTCCATGCTGCGTTTAATTTGAGGTATTCGGGCAATTCAGAAGATATGGAAGGCAAGGCTGCATGCATATAATCGAAGTATTTATTGCTTAAAGAGTAGTAATAACTCAAGCTTCCGCTGGCATCTAAAAGGTTGTAACCCGCAAAACAATTTGGGGTAATTTTTTTCAAATCAGCGGGACTTAACAATCCTGCAAATTCAATGTTGTGATAGCCCTCTGCGCGTTTTCTAAGTGCGTGGCTTAAGTCACCTTCACCCACCAACAAACAATGGTAATCGGGCAGCTCTTTCATGGCATCAATTAACAATTCCAATTCTCTTCCAGCATTTAATGCCCCTTGGTAAATAATGGTTTTTTTATCTTGCGCTGGTGCAGGTTTTTCTTCATTCAATGTTGGTACATTGCGCACACAGGCAAATGGTTTACCATATATTTTTTGAAGTTCTATGGCCAATTCAGGACCTACGGTTATGCATACCTTTGCTTGTTTAACACCCCATTGTGTGAGCGCATGCCAAAGCTTTTTTTTCAAGGTTTTTCCATTCAGTTCAGGCACCTCAGCAAAGTATTCGTGGGCATCGTACACCAAAGGTTTAGAACGCAATTTACTCAAGAGGGTAAAGGCCAATAAGGTATCGCTGTCGACGGCATAATAGGCAGATGTTTTTTTGAAAATCAATTTAAAAAACAATAAG
>CAIOSU010000525.1 GCA_903861055.1 uncultured bacterium | reverse complement strand
TAGAAACCTATTAGTGCCCAAAGATTGAAGGTCGCTTTGGTGCTTCAAAAAACAATGTTATTTAGTAGTCTTTTTTATCACCTCGAGATTGCTTTTGGCCAACGAAAATTCTGGAGCTATTTTTAGCGCCTCCTCAAAGCTTGCTTTAGCTATGGCGGTATTGTTCACCTCTACTGCTATAGCACCTTTAATATTGTAGGCAGCTGCTTTTACCGGTATATCCTGCGTTTTGCCATCGGCACCATCTATTGCCACCTTGGTCAAGTTTCCGTCGGCTTTTAGAATGCGCTCTACAGTCAAGCCACAATCGGTATAGTTTTTCATACTAAACTCGGTGGTGGCAATATTGTACAAGTAAATAATGTTCGAGGTACGACTATATAGGTCGTTATAATGAACTATTGCCTCGCCATTCATTCCCAATCCTACTAAACTATTGGCCACCAGTTCTCTTACAGTTGTGTTTTGCGGTGCGGCATCTAAAATGGTATTACCTGCATTTACGGCAGCAACCAAATTGCCATTGGCACTATATAAACTCACCAGAGAGTCTAAAAAATGGTAATCGTTGGGAGAGTTGGCCAAAATGGTGTGCGCCGCCACAATAGCCGTATTAAAGTCGCCAAACTCAACAGCCTTAGCATAAATAGTTTTGTTGGTGGTTACAATATTATTGCCAGCACTGTTGTTCTTTTGGGCTTCGGCAGCTAAAGGCATAATACCAATGGCAGCAACAGCGAAAAGGAGTATGTAATTTTTCATGGAGTTTAGTTGATGATTAAGAATTTGCAAATAACTGCACAAAGAATATGCCACAATGGTTTACTGCACTTTTATCTTTGGTAAAATTAAAAAGGTTGGAGCAATTGCTCCAACCTTTCTTACATTTTCACCTGTCAAGGTATTATTGACGGGCAATAACCAATTTCTTGTTGTACTCTTCACCATCCACCTTAATCACACCGTAGTATGTGCCAGAGGCTACTTCGGTCATGTCAAAGTTTATTGGGGTAGTACCTACGTTGGTATCAACTTCTTGGTTGCTAATAATCTGACCCAAGGTATTGTAGATAACCACACTCACATGTTTCACATCGCTGCTTACAATCTCGATACGAGTGCTATTAGTTGTAGGGTTAGGAATAAAATCGCTGATAGTAAATACTGAAGAACCAGTAATCATTGCATTTACAATGTGGGTTAGTTCGGAATTGTTATCATTATCAACTTGGCGCAAACGGTAGTAGTACAATTGGTTTGGCACTACATTTTTGTCAAGGAAACTATAGTTGTGTTGCACTGTGCTATTCCCGTTACCATCAACCCAACCTTGTGCGGTAAAGTTATCACCATCGGTGCTACGCAATACTTCAAAACCTTTATTGTTGATCTCGATAGAAGTAGCCCAATTAACGGCAATGGATTGGTTGTCAACAGGCACCGCCTCAAGGCTAATCAATTCAATTGGCAAGCTGGCACCACCTTCGTTGCCTGCACCGCCAAAGCGAGAGAACAGATTCAATCGAGTGGCAGTAATACCAGTAGCTTGGCTGTATGCTGCAATTTCAACAATACCATTGCAATAAGTACCAGATTGTGTTGCAGAAGCGGTCCAGTCGGTTGAGCTACCGGGAGCATTCAACAGGGTGTTGCCACTGTGAGAAGCAATACGCAACAATTTGTAGTATTCAGAGCCGTAAGTGCTGGTCAAGTTGCTCAATGCTGCTGCTGTAGGATATAAGGTCAAGTCATACTCCCAACCTGCAGTGTTGTCAAGGTTATTGTTGCTTGCATCTTCCGCATCAATACGCCAAACACCAAAGTTCTCCACCATCCTGTTCAACATAATGTTCTGATTTCCACCAGGTCCAATGTTGGAGCAACCGCCAACATGAAAGATGTTACCCAAGTTACTATTCGCTTCAAACTTTACACGAATCTCGTCAGCTTGCACCGGAGCGGTATTCAAGCGAAGGGTAGCTGGTAGGTACGTGCCACCATTAAAATCGCGTTTATAGTATGGAAACTGATGCACAGTTGATGCTTGACCAGTAGCCACTTTTTTCACAAAAGAGCCAGAAGTAAAGTGAGCGCTATAAAAGCTGCTATATCCACTTGGTGTAGCATTCAAGCCAAGAATAAGGTCATTGCTTTCCATCATTAAGGCTCCACTGTTAAAAGTCACTTGACCATTTACCACTACGTTGGTAGTGGCCAACACACCTGCCGCAGGAGCACCTGCGATATAAGTGGCTGGATTCTGAGTTTCCAGTTCGTAAAAGCTTACTGAAGAGGCATTAGGCGAAGAAATGGTTTGTAGGTTACCTGCGCCTGTTAATTTAACAATACGCTCACCAGAAGCGCCATTAGAAATGGCACCATCGGTACGCGCATTGGTGTAATCACCTTTAATCTCCATTACACCATCGTTGGTAACAGAGCCCGTGCTCGCTATTTCTACAGCTCCATCTACATACAGTAGGCCTGTTCCCTCAATAGTTACAGTTCCGGCATTGTAAAATGCTTGGCCGTTGGCCGCTAAAACAGTCACTAACGAGAGGGAAAAGATCATGTACAATTTTCTCATATCCGGGTATTTAGTTTATTACATTAAAAACTATAGTCGAAACAAGTTGGTCTGGTCGTATTTTATCCCAGTAAAACTAACTATAAGATATTAAATTGTCAAGCATTACGCCATCAATCATAGGGTCAATGTAGCATCGTTAACTAACAAAATCAATAGTTTGTTTGATAATTGTTGCAAAAAACTTCTACCCATAGTATCAAGTATCTGATAATCAATTAATTAGATTAACTATTAAGAATTTATTAACAATCGCCGGAACTTCCACCACCACTACCCGTAACATTATTTCGAAATAAGTCAGCGGGCATTTCTAAAAACTCATCTCCAGGTTTTTTAGTGCCAATGGCCTTTAAATACTACTTTGGTCGGTAGCACTTTATCAACACCAGAAATTGCCGTGCTGCAGAGTTTACAGCGCTGTGATAATTGAATAAGGTGATTAGTTGATAGCAAGGAGGCGGCGCGCAATGCCCCTCTTTTGGATTTTAGGCCGTTCTCATTGTTCCGTCAAATACCTTTACGGCAGGCCCTGTGAGCCAAATGTTGCTTGCCGTTCCGTTTTCAAAGGTATATTTCACAGCAAGCGGGCCGCCCAAAGTTTCAATACTGTACTCATAATCACCGTTTGCCAACCCTTGCATTTGTGAGGCTGCAATGGCACTGGCTGTTACACCTGTACCGCAGGCATAGGTTTCGTTTTCTACGCCACGCTCATAGGTGCGTGCTATTAGCTGCCCATCGCCCAATACCTGCACAAAGTTTACGTTAATGCCCTCTTCAGCATAGTTTGGTGAGTATCGTATGGCCTTTCCGCTGCTGTATACATCAACCATATTTGCATCGTTTACCTGCTGCACGTAATGGGGAGAGCCTGTGTTAAGCACGTAAGCATCGTTATCTCGACCAATGCTTGAAACATCCCCCATTTGTAAACTTACGTTTCCATCCTCCAAAACTATCGCTTGATGCGGACCATCAATTGCTAAAAAACTAGCGTTTGCTTCAATAATCCTCAATTGCTTGGCAAACATCACTACGCACCTGCCACCGTTGCCGCACATGGTACTTTCACGTCCATCGGCATTGTAGTATTTCATTTCAAAATCAAATCCTTCCTTTTCTTGTAACAATATCAAGCCGTCGGCACCAATACCAAACCTCCTGTGGCATAGTTGCTCAAACAATTCTCGCTCAATGCCATTAAAAACCCTGGCGCGATTGTCAATCATCACGAAGTCATTTCCAGCACCTTGGTATTTAAAAAATGTCAGTTCCATGGTCAAATTGTCACCGGATTGGCCTTGCTAATCAAGCGATTGGTTAATAATTGTTAAGTACTGCAAAGATATGTGAATATGGGCTTACTAGTTGAAATAAAAAACCATTTCAATCGGTTTATACCTCAGTAGCGTCAACTAGTCGGCACCAAATTTGTTGACATTAACCTAACTAAACAAAAAATAGTTGTATTATGAACTCCAAGACACTTTTAACGTTAGTTACCGTATCTTTTTTGAGTGCTGCCGCGGCTTTAGGGGGCTACAAAGCTTTTGAAGAGACCCATACAAACCCTATCATTGCCGTACAGACCGAACAACCCGTGCGATATGCAAACTTCAGCGATGCAGCGGCCAACAATGCGCCCGTGAATGGCAATATCGATTTTACCTATGCCGCTGCCATAAGCACGCCGGGGGTAGTGCATGTAACATCTACGAGTAAAGCTACCCAAGGCAACCCACAGTTCATTAACCCATTTGACTTTTTTGGCGGTGGTGGCGGACGAAGTTTTGAACCCCAGCCACGGGTAGCTTCTGGCTCGGGTGTAATAATTTCACCTGATGGATATATAGTGACCAACAACCACGTAATAGCTGGTGCCAGCGAGGTAGAAGTGGTGCTAAACGATAAGCAAAAGTATGTGGCCCAAATTATAGGCACTGACCCATCTACCGATATTGCTTTGCTGAAAATAGATGCTACCAATTTAATATTCCTGCCGTTCGCCAATTCCGATTCGGTGCGCGTGGGTGAATGGGTATTGGCCGTGGGCAATCCATTTAATCTTGAATCGACTGTAACGGCTGGAATTATCAGTGCCAAAGGAAGGTCGATTAACATCCTGGAGGACAATGCGGCCATCGAATCGTTTATACAAACCGATGCTGCCGTAAACCCAGGTAATAGTGGCGGTGCATTAGTTGATTTGCGCGGACAATTGATTGGCGTAAACACCGCCATTGCATCGCCTACTGGTACATTTGCTGGGTACTCTTTTGCTGTTCCATCTAACCTAGTGCGCAAAGTTGTGGGCGACCTTAAAGAATTTGGACTAGTACAACGTGGCTTCTTGGGCGTAACTATCAGAAATGTGGAGGTGGACCAAATGAAGACCTTGAAATTGCCCGACCCTAATGGTGTGTACATAAACGAGGTAATGGATGGCAGCGCCGCCGATGACGCCGGTTTGAAACCTGGCGATGTAATACGAAGCATAAACGGCAGTAAAATAAACAGCACCTCGCAATTGCAAGAAACGGTTGCCCAATTCCGCCCAAGCGATAAACTGAACATGGAATACTACAGGGATGGCAAATTGAATAGCACGGTAGTAACCTTAAGGAATAAAAACCAAGGGCTTGACCTACTTAGTAAAGAAAATATGAAAGTAGACGACCTTTTGGGAGTATCGTTTGAAGAATTAAGTGCCGACGAAAAACGAGCATTGGGTATAAAAGCTGGCGTTAAAGTAAAAAGCATAGGCAATGGTGCGATAAAACGCTATACCGATATGCATGAGGGATTTATTATTACGCACATTGATAGACAACCCATTACCTCAAAAGAAAAGTTGGCAGAAATATTGAACAACAAGAAGGGTGGTGTGATGGTAGAAGGAGTATACCCTGACCAGAAAGGCACCTTTTATTATGCGTTCGGATTGTAAAAAAATTCCGCTCTTTGGGGACTTTTTTTGCCAGAACGAGCGTTATCTATGTAGTTGATTAGTTAGTTGTGTGTTTGCGTAGTGGCCTAGGACCCCCTCTTAGGCCACTATGTTTTTAGGGCTTTGGTCGACTGAAAACAGCACTCATACAAAACAACAGCAATAATAGATATACCCACTAACAAAAGGGTTTTAATCCAATCATTCCAATGCTGTCTTATATCTCGATAGCTAAAAGCGATTGTTCTTTATGCAGCGCCTCCATTACCTTCGCCACCAGCACTTGGAGGCAAAGGCCTGCCCACACCGCCGCCGCCATCTCTGCGGGGTCCGCCTTCCTTGCGAGGGCCACGATCACGGTTGCCGCCACCTTTATTGTTGCCGCCACTTGGCTTATCGCCTCTTGGGGGGGCGCCACCTGGCTTTCCTCCTGAACGGCCGCCACCACCACCAGAGCGACCTTTTCCGCCGCCTGGCTTCCCAACTCGCTTTTTAGGGTCGTAAACTGGGCCTTCGCCTAAATCTTCTGGCAACGGCGATTTGGTTATTACGCGCTCAATCAGCGTTTCTATATCGCCAAAGCCGCGCATATCATATTCATTGATAAGGGTAATGGCAACACCAGTAGTAGATGCACGGGCTGTGCGGCCTACACGGTGCACATAGTCTTCCGCATCGCCAGGCACATCGTAGTTTATAACTAGGTTAATGTCTTTAATATCGATACCACGCGACAATACATCGGTTGCTACCAAAATCTGCAACTTGCGGTTACGGAAGGCTAGAAGCACTTCTTCACGCTCGTTTTGCTCCAAATCGGAACTGATAGCCCGCGATTTAAATCCACCTTTTTGCAATTCTCGGTTTATCTCACGCACCGTATTCTTGCGCGAACAGAATATGATAATGCTTGGTAAGTC
>CAIOSU010000524.1 GCA_903861055.1 uncultured bacterium | reverse complement strand
CCTGATTAATACCTACGGTAATTCGGTTTTCGGTGATGTCGAAAAAATGGGTTTCACCAATGATAAAAGTGCTTACCGCGGTATCTACTATCATTCGCTCCTCAAACAAATAGATTTGAGCTAATAGTAATAAGGTGAAGGCTACAAAGCCTATCGCCCCTGCCATTAAACTACCATCCCCAATTCTCATTTTACTTATGTAATTCAAATTTGTGAATGTATAATTACTTGTAGCGTCAGCTAATATAGAGTATTGTAATTTTTGTTGAAAACTTTTTGGCTGATTAAATCTAAAATAATATACAGTGTCTTATTATGTGGTCGGCTTGTTTGAAGGTTAATATGGATACAATTCAATTATGGCAGCACTTTTGTATGTTCGGTAGCAGCAAACCCATGGATAGGTATTTATTAACAATTTTTGTATTGGTAATAGTAGCAGCCTGCCAGTTGGATCCCAAACCACTTGTTGTTTGGCAATTACACTTCCCCTACCAAGAGCGCGACAATGGCATCGCGTCATGGTAAGGGTATGTTTTGTTGAAATGCAGGTTGTGTGCTTGTGATGATTAAATGATATTGCCAACCGCAATGTTGCAGGTGGGTGCATCCAATGCAAGGTTTTGCTTTTATGGCTCATATTGATGAGACCAGAACTTTAACCGAACTTATGGCGCCTTTGTCTCTACAAATAGAATCAATTATCAACCATGAAACATTTGCGCCTTTGTGCTGTTTATGCCATTGAAGTAACTATATAGCATGAGTAAAGAGCGTGAGGCACCCCAAGCAAGGCCTGATTTTGTAAACCCTATTGACATTGATAAGATAACCGAAACCCCCGGTTTGCTCCCCTACGCGCACACCGCAGGTGGTGCCGTTATCAGGCCCGAAGACAAAGGCAAGATAAGGGGCAGGGCTATGGCTGCTATGGTGCAGCAAACCGACCGCCAAATGCAGCAATTGTATAAGCAAATGGAGGTTTTAGCCAATCAAGCTAAAGAACTACAACGCAGGGTGCAAGTGTCGGAGATGATATATGGAGCCGATATGGGCTCGGAGCCATTAGTTGGTCATACTTATCACCTATACGAAAAACACGATGGCGGCTATGTGTTATCAATGGTAGCGCCAAGTGAGTGGGGTAGGAGCTTTAAATATGCTGCACATGTTGCCACCGTTACCCTATTGGCTGACCATACCTGGGATGTGAAAGCCGATGAGCAACGGGAAAAGTGAGATGAATTACGTCAAACGTCAATAAGGGCCTGAGGGAGGCATGTGCAATCCACCATGTGGCTGCACTGCAATAAACGCGCCCTAAATTTTATAGCTTACTTTAAAAAGGCTACACACAATGGTGTAATCAGCTACCCAGCATGCCATTTTTAAGGTCATCATCCACGGAATCAACCCCTAGCCAAATTCCAAAAAGGGCCTTCTTGAAATCGAAACCGGTTACGGTGGTAGCTTTAACGTTATTCTTGTAAAGCGTTACTCCAACGCCTGGCTCATAAACCAAATCAAACACATCGCCAACTTTAATGCTCGTAAAGGCATCCAGCAATTGCTTTATCCTGGTGTTTAGTGGAGCCGTATTGCCGCCCGTCGAATTTGCGAAACCTTCATTTATAGCCTCTACCATTTTGTCACGGGTTATTTTGCTGCTTACTATATGCATTTTCACGGCCATTGGCTTATCGGCTGCGGCAATTTCAGATCCTTTATTGCTTTTGGTTTGCAAATACAATGCACCCACATACAAATCAAACCAATATTTTACACGCATGCCAGCTCCGTTGAGCGCTAGGGTAGTACTACCTGCTTTAAAGGTATTAGGCACGGTTACATCACCAACCTTGGTTTGCGCGTTTGTTGATATTGAAACCGTTAAAGCAACCACTAATAGTAGAGAGAAAGGTGTTTTCATAATTCGGGCAGTTTTGCTTGCTAAGATAAACATTGACTTCCAAACGCGGAAAAAGTTGGAATATGATGTGCAACCTTAAATATTAATCAACCGCTTCCATTCCCCCAAACAAGGTAATTGATAACTTTTTGTTGAACGTACTTTTTATTGCGCTTATATTTACAGTCGCTAGCGGTATTTAATTTACACTTAAAGTAGCTGGCTTTAAAAATGAAACAGTATCAAACCCTCTTGTTTTACAAGTATGTGAAACTGGCGGACGCGGAGGAATACGCCACTCGCTTGCTCCGCTTTTGCAAAAAAATCGGCATCAAATGCCGCATTCTCGTTGGCGATGAAGGTATAAATGGCTCGGTATCGGGCACACCGAAACTGTGCAAGGAGTTTACCGATTACGTAATATCCGATGAGCGCCTAAGCGATGTGTGGTTTAAAGTGGAGTGGGTTGATGAGCCCTCATTTGTGAAAACCCATGTGCGCTACCGCAAAGAGATAGTGACTCTCGGCGACCAAACGGCTCACCTCGACCCCAACCAAACTACTGGTGGATACCTAGAGCCCGAGCAGTTTATGGAAATGAAGGATAGCGACGACGTGGTGATATTGGATACCCGAAACATTATTGAGTTTGAGACAGGGCATTTCAAAAATGCCATACACTTGAACATTGAGGCCTTTCGCGATTTGCCCAGTAAAGTAGAGGCATTGGAGCCTTACAAGGATAAAAAAATATTGGCGTATTGCACGGGTGGTATTCGCTGCGAGAAAGCAACTGCTTTTTTAATGGAGCAGGGTTTCCCGGAAGTATACCAACTACATGGCGGCATCCTCAATTACTACCAAAAAACCGGCGGCAAAGATTTTGACGGCAAAATGTATGTGTTTGACAACCGGATAGTAACCGACGTGAACGACGTGAACCCCACCGTTATCTCTACCTGCTATATTTGCGGTACCACTACCCCACGCATTGTAAACTGTGCCAACCCTGAGTGCAACCTGCACGCCCCCATGTGCGAGAGCTGTGGCGAAGCCTACCAAGGGGCTTGCAGCAGCGAGTGCAAAGAGCACCCTCGCAAGCGCGAGTATAACCCAAAGGGCTACTACGTAAAGGTTGGGCACGATGTACAGCCGCAGTGCGGTTGCATTGGGTAATGGGCACTGGCATGCTCCCGTTGGTTGTTTATAAAATGATGTTTCTTGGCTTTTTAATCATTGACGGCTCTCTATTGACCATGGACCCTCAATCAATTAGCCATTTTGTCTTAACTTTATCGCAAACCAAGCACACGCATGATACTTTCCATGACGGGCTACGGCAAAGCAAGTACCAACTTGCACGGTCGGGCATTTCAAATTGAAGCACGTTCTTTAAATAGCAAGTACCTTGACTTAAACCTCAAGCTACCTTCTGTTTTGCGCCACAAAGAAATTGAGATAAGAAGCTTGATTACTGCCAACTTATTACGTGGCAAGGTAGATTTTACTATTACTACTGACGGGGGAGCCGAACTGCCTACGCAAACTATCAATCGAGGCCTGTTTAATGCCTATTACAACGAACTGAAAACCATAGCCGATGAAAACGGCTTGGGCCATCAAGACCTTTTGGCTGTAATTGTGCGCCTGCCCGATGTAATGCAAACCGATAATACTACTCTAAGCGACGAAGAATGGGCGCTATTAGAGCCCGGCATAAAAAAAGCACTGCACTTGCTCGAAGAATTTCGAAAGCGCGAGGGCAATGAGTTGCGCAAAGATATGGTTGAGCGTGTAGCTATGATTAGTGAGGCTAACGATAAAGTAGAAGCTATTGAAGGTGGACGTAAAGACAAAGTGCGCGACCGGATAAGTACCCAACTGCACAGCTTTATCGAGGATGGCAAAATTGACCAAAACCGCCTAGAGCAAGAGATGATTTACTACATCGAAAAGCTGGACGTAACCGAGGAGATTGTGCGATTGAGGAGCCATTGTCAGT
>CAIOSU010000523.1 GCA_903861055.1 uncultured bacterium | reverse complement strand
TCTACTTTAAGAAAAGAAATGCTGATGAAAATACTCTTAGAGATACCAGATAACAAGGCAGATGCTTTGCTGGAAGTGCTGAAAAGCATGAGGCACGTAAAAACTACTACACTTACGGAAGGTAAGGCTCTGTTGATGAAAGAAGTGAAAGAAGCCGTTGATGAAATGAAGCTTATACGTGCCGGAAAGAAAAAGGCCCGCAACGCTAAGGATTTTTTGAATGAGCTATAAAGTCAAGACTATTGATGTTTTTGAACGTCAGGCAAAACGGCTTTCAAAGAAACACTTTTCTTTGCGAGACGACTTGCTACAATTAGTTAGCGAACTAGAAGAAAATCCCGAACAAGGGACTTCAATAGGAAAAAATTGTTTTAAAATTCGCCTTGCTATCTCTTCTAAAGGCAAGGGCAAATCTGGCGGCGCTAGGGTTATTACCAATTTTGTTGTTGTTGAGAATACTGTTTACTTGCTTTCTATCTATGATAAATCGGAGAAGGAGAACCTTACCGACAAGGAATTGAGTGAATTGTTGGAACATATCCCAGAGTAAACCTTCCTTAAAATGAAATAGGGGCAAACGCGATACCCTAGGTTTGCGTAAATTTGCAAAAACAACAATAACCCCATGGAATTGACCCCACTTACCGCTATATCCCCTATTGATGGCCGTTATCATGAAAAGACCGCCCAGTTGGCAGGTTATTTTTCGGAGTGGGCTTTGTTTAAATATCGGGTTTGGGTAGAGGTGGAATATTTCATTGCCCTCACGCAAACCGATGTACCGGCATTGTCTGGCTTTAGCAACGAAAAGAACGAGGCATTGCGAGCGCTATACCGCGAGTTTAGCGAAGCAGATGCCGCCAAAATAAAAACCATTGAGCGCATTACCAACCACGACGTAAAGGCCGTGGAGTATTGGCTGAAAGAGCGTTTCGAGAAGCTGGGCTTGGGCGAGTTTAAAGAATATATACACTTTGGCCTTACCAGCCAAGACGTGAACAATACCAGCGTGCCCATGAGCATACGCGATGCGGTGCAGGAGCTGATGATACCGCAGTTGAAGGATTTGGTGTTCACGCTCGATAAAATGGCATTTGAGTACAAAGATATACCGCTGCTGGCGCGCACCCACGGTCAACCGGCCTCTCCTACCCGCTTGGGCAAGGAGATATTGGTATTTGTAGAGCGCCTAGATAGGCAGATAAAACAGCTGGAGGCCGTGCCGTTTTGTGCCAAGTTTGGCGGTGCTACGGGCAATTTCAATGCACATAAAGTGGCCTTCCCGGCGGTTGATTGGGTGCAGTTTGGCAACCACTTTACCTACAAATACCTGCACCTAGAGCGCTACCAAAACACTACCCAAATTGAGCACTACGACAACCTTGCCGCGCTGTTCGATAACTTTAAGCGCATCAATACCATCATCGTTGATTTGTGCCGCGATATGTGGCAGTACATCAGCATGGAGTACTTTAAGCAGCAAATCAAAAAAGACGAAGTAGGCAGCAGCGCTATGCCGCACAAGGTAAATCCCATAGACTTTGAGAATGCCGAAGGAAACCTGGGACTTGCCAATGCTATTTTTGAGCACCTATCGGCCAAGCTACCTATTAGCCGCCTGCAGCGCGACTTAACAGATAGTACCGTGCTGCGCAACGTGGGCGTGCCGTTTGCACACACGTTGATAGCTTTGCAAAGCACCCAAAAGGGCTTGGGCAAATTGCTGGTAAACGAAGCCAAAATCCGCAAAGACCTAGAGGACAACTGGATGGTGGTAGCCGAGGGCATACAAACCGTGCTGCGCCGCGAAAACTACCCTGCGCCCTACGAGAAACTGAAAGAACTTACCCGCACCAACGCCGCCATAACCGAGAGCACCATCCACAACTTTATTGATACCCTTGAAGTTACCGATGCCGTAAAAACGGAGCTAAAACAGATTACACCGTTTAATTATACAGGGGTATGAGTAATGATACCTCGACGGAGTTTATCCTGAGCATTTATCGAAGGACTCAGGGTGACAAATGATTGTATGGCAAAATTAGAAGAAGGCAAAGACTATTACTTCAACGAGCAGGGCCTCATGGTACTCACCGAGGCCTACCTCCTACGCCGTGGCTACTGCTGTGGCAACGGGTGCAAGCACTGCCCCTTTAAAAAGGTTGATTAGTTATTGGTTGATTGGTTATTGGTGGAAACTAGCGTGTCACATTGAGCTTGTCGAAATGCGCGCGCGATTGCTTGCTCGTCGTAGCTTTTCGCGGAGGAGGGCCTCTTGGGGCGAGTAGTGAAATACAATTCACCTTACTACACAATAAGCGTCTGGAAACACACCGTCCGTTTCATCCTCGTGAAAATAAGACAAGGTCTAGTGTGGGAGTTGGTGGTGGGGTGATTTTAAAGTACAATTTACGATTAGAAAATGGCGTGTCACGCTGAGCTTGTCGAAGCGCGCGCGCGATTGCCAACCCGCCGCAGCTTTTTCAGCGGAGGTGGGCACTTTGAAGTGGGTAGCAAGTTACACCTGCTGTTGTGGCTTTCGACGCAGGGGATTGTGTCAATTCCCAAACGTTCAGCCCGCCCCAGCAGGCCAACGCGCGCACCCTTCGATCTCGTTTGAAACGAGACTCAGGATGACACGCTTGTCTTCCGTGTTTCTCCGTGACCTATTTTACTGTGCCCTCCGTGGT
>CAIOSU010000522.1 GCA_903861055.1 uncultured bacterium | reverse complement strand
TGGAAACAAGGCGACCTGAAAGTTGGCGACATTATATTAAAAGTGGCACAGGGCAAAGACGAACCCGTTGATATTGTTGATATGGCCGTTGACGAGGCCGTGCAATTGATTCGTGGCGCTAAAGGCACCGAAGTGCGCCTAACGGTTAAAAAAGTGGATGGTAGTATCAAAATCATCCCCATCATTCGCGATGTGGTGATATTGGAAGAAACCTATGCCAAATCGGCCATTATACAAAAGGATGGCGAGAAAAATAAAGTTGGCTACATTAGCCTGCCCAAGTTCTATGCCGATTTTAGCCGCAGCGGTGGCGCCAATAGCGGCGACGATGTGCGCAAAGAAGTGATAAAGCTGAAAAAACAGGGCGTGGAAGGATTGATTATCGACCTGCGCAACAATGGCGGCGGCTCGCTGCAAGACGTGGTAGATATGGCCGGGCTGTTTATTGAAAGCGGACCAGTGGTGCAAGTAAAATCGAGGATGGGCAACCCTTACTTGCTTGAGGACCGCGACCCCAACCTAGTTTATGATGGCCCGTTGGTGATATTGGTAAACGAGTTCAGCGCATCGGCCTCCGAAATTTTGGCAGCCGCTATGCAAGATTACAAGCGCGCTGTGGTTATTGGCAGCAGCGCTACTTTTGGCAAAGGCACCGTGCAGCGTTTTATTGATTTGGACGAAAACCTCTCGCCCGAATTGAGCAGCATTAAACCATTGGGGGTTATAAAACTCACTACCCAGAAATTTTACCGCATCAATGGGCAAACCACCCAGTTGGAAGGTGTGGTGCCCGATGTGATTTTGCCAAGCCTATACAGCACGTTGGATATGGGCGAAAAGGACGAAAACTACCCATTGCCCTGGGATGTGATAAAACCAGTACCTTACCAACTCTGGAACGATAGTATGAGCAACTTTGACAAGGTAACCACCAAAAGCAAAACCCGCATAACCAGCGATAAACTTTTTGGTTTGGTACTAGAAAATGCCGAACGCCTGGGCGATTACCGCAAAAACAGTGTGTACAGCCTGCACTTGGGCCTATACCAAGACCGCCAGAAAAAAGAGCTGGAAGAAGGCAAAAGGTACGATGCAGCCAACGAAACCGTGCAACCAATGACCGTATACACCCCAGAAGCCGATAAGGCAGGCATTAATGCCGATGAAAGCAAAAAGGAGAGAAACGAATCATGGCACAAAGACATCCAAAAGGATATTTACTTGCTTGAGTCGATTTGTGTAATAAAAGATATTATCGAGTTACCCAAGAACCGAGTGGTAACCCAAAAATAGCAACACTCAATAGTGCCTAACATCATTAAGGTGCAGCGTTTGCTGCACCTTTTTTGTTTGTGCTGGTGATTAATGTCAATAACCCCTAAAAAGTTCACTCCGCAGTACTACAAATGCAGTAGTATCCGTAATTTTACCGCGGATAGAGAAACAAACATATTGTTGACAATTGGCCGAATATAGAAAAATAGCATTATTTTATTAATTGCAAACGGTTGATTTCCCAGTAATTGTGTTCGTTATTTAGACTATTTCCAAACAACATTTTTTTATTTTCTTTTGTTGTTTGATTAGGTTTTGATGCATAACTTTGCCG
>CAIOSU010000521.1 GCA_903861055.1 uncultured bacterium | reverse complement strand
AGGGCGGTTTGCTTTTATGCCAAATTGCGCAATATTCCATTTTCGAAAACATCTTGTAATTTTGCATCAGTGCCTTGGCGCTCCAAAACAGAGGATTAATACCCATGAAGTAGTCATTGAGCGAGTTTTATATGGTTTTTAATATTTTACGGTAGCCCGTAAACATTAACTCGCAGCCCCCTTCCCCAATTTACAATTTCGTATTTTTAATGTTGAATCGAATCGGCACCATGTTTGCCGTAATTATGGATGTATGACGAAAGAACACAAAGCACTAGATAGAACAGAGCCTGAAAAGGCAGTGTTGGTTGGCCTAATTACCCCTTCGCAAAACGAAACCATGCTTAGAGAATATTTGGATGAGCTGGAGTTTTTGGCCATGACGGCCGGTGCCGTTACCTTGAAACGATTTTTCCAGAAGCTGCCGCATCCCGATGTGAAGTTTTACGTGGGCAAGGGAAAAATGGAGGAGATTGCAGAATATGTGCGCGCTAAAGAAGTTGACTTAGTAATATTTGATGACGAGATAAGCCCCAGCCAACAGCGTAACCTGGAAGCCGAATTCAAATGTAAGGTGGTTGATAGGCCGATGCTGATATTGGACATCTTCGCCACCCGCGCCCAGACCCTGCAGGCCCGCACACAAGTGGAGCTTGCCCAAACCCAATACCTATTGCCCCGCCTGCGTGGTATGTGGGAACACTTAGACCGTATAAAAGGCGGTATCGGTATGCGTGGTTCGGGTGAGAAAGAGATTGAAACCGATAGAAGGGTAATGCGCGACAAAATTGCCAAGCTAAAGGTGCAGTTGCAGAAGATAGATAAGCAGAGCTTTACGCAGCGCAAAAACCGCGGCAAAGTGATACGTGTGGCACTGGTGGGCTATACTAACGTCGGCAAAAGCACGCTCATGAACATACTGAGCAAATCGGATGTGTTTGCGGAGAACAAGCTATTTGCTACGCTAGATACCACGGTGCGCAAGGTGGTGATTGATATGGTGCCCTTTTTGCTATCCGATACGGTAGGGTTTATACGCAAGTTGCCCCATCACTTAGTGGAGAGTTTTAAATCGACACTAGATGAGGTGCGCGAGAGCGACATTTTGCTGCATGTGGTAGATATTAGCCACCCAGCCCACGAAGACCAGATTGAAGTGGTAAACAAAACCTTGGCCGAGTTGAATGTTACGGATAAGCCTACCATGATGGTTTTCAATAAAATGGACCAATACCGCGAACGCAACTTCGATGAGTTTTTAGAGGATGAAGTGAAGCAAGAACTTTTGGCCGAACTAGAAACCTCATGGGAGAAACGCACCAACGGAAACGCCGTGTTTATATCGGCCATCGACAAGGAAAACATTGACCAATTGCGCACTAAAGTTGCCGATGAGGTACGCATGCTCTACCAAGAGCGCTACCCTTACGAAAGCGACATTTTTAAACTAGCTGGCGGAAGTAGGCAAATTGACTAATTTGGAAATGTGCTAATGTGCTGATTTGAAAATGAAAAATAAGGAATCCGTTTTTGCGGTTAAGGTATGGTTTGAAAACCATAAACTATGCGTGCAATTGCACGATGGTAGGGAATTGGCCGTGCCATTGGATTGGTTCCCTAAGCTTAGGGATGCGACCGATGCCCAAAGCCTTGATTTTAGATTAATCGGCAGGGGAATTGGTATTCATTGGGAAGAATTGGACGAAGACATCTCCATTGCAGGACTATTGCATTAAACCCCATGCCCCACCTCAACTTACACATTACTGGCAAAGTGCAGGGCGTGTTCTATAGGGATACTACCAAGCGTAAGGCGCATGAGTTTGGCGTGCACGGCTTTGTTCGCAACCAGCCCGATGGTACCGTATATGCCGAAGTGGAAGGCCCGCAGGAGGCGTTGAATGCCTTGGTAGCTTGGTGCCACAAAGGTCCCGAACAAGCGGTGGTGACTGCGGTAACCGTTACCGAAGGCGATATGGTCGGTTTTGAGGGATTTGAGATTCGCCGCTGATTTTTTTTGAATTGAAAATTTAAAATTCAAAATTTAAAATTTAAAATTGGCTTTTCAATTTAACTGCTTTTCAAATCGTACTTCGTACCTCGTAAATCGTAAATTCAAATTCCCTATTTTTACTGCCACAAACCCGCCAACCATGAGCTTCGAACACATACTTGTTGAACCCCAACATGCTCCACAAATTGCGTTGATACGCCTCAATCGCCCGAAGGAACTGAATGCCCTGAACCTACAATTGATGGGTGAGCTGCGCGATGCATTGAAGGAGCTGGACAACAACGATGAGGTGCGCGTAATTATACTCACGGGCAACGAGCGGGCTTTTGCTGCCGGTGCCGACATAAAGGAAATGGCAGGCCGCACCACGGTGGACATGATGAAGATTGACCAGTTTAGCACTTGGGACCAAATCAAAAGAACCAAAAAACCATTGATTGCAGCCGTTTCAGGCTTTGCATTGGGTGGTGGTTGCGAGTTGGTAATGACTTGCGATATGATTATCGCTTCCGAGTCGGCACAGTTTGGCCAACCAGAAATAAAAATAGGCGTAATGCCCGGTGCAGGCGGCACCCAACGCCTTACCCGCGCCGTGGGCAAAGCCTTGGCCATGGAAATGGTGCTTACTGGCCGCTTTATCAATGCCGAGGAGGCGTTGAGGGCCGGCCTAATCAATAAAATAGTACCCACCGAAACCTACCTGCAAGAAACCGTGAAGTTTGCTCAGCAGATAGCAGCCCTATCGCCACTGGCGGTGCAGTTGGCCAAAGAAGCGGTATTGAGCAGCTTTGAAAACAACCTCAGCGAGGGCCTCTTGTTTGAACGCAAAAACTTCTACATGCTCTTCAGCACCGAAGACCAGAAGGAAGGCATGGCGGCTTTTGTAGAGAAACGTGCCGCAAACTTTCAAGGAAAGTAAAGGATGCTTTACAATCGATAGAAATTCTTTGGTTTTAGGGCTAAAGCGCTGAGCTTGTTGCAATAAGTAACGTAACGCTCCGTTACAATTGCTATGAAAAAGGTGTTGCGGCTACTCTTCTTTAGCTCCATTATGTGCTGGTGCACCGCAACTATGGTAGCAGCTCCTGGCAAGAGCGATTCCAAAACGCTGCTTTTCCTCCGAAACCATGTAAGCATTGAAAGTGGCTTTTCGCTGTTAAGGGTAAAACCCCTAAGTGAGCTCGGACCGGGAAACATGAGCCTATACGCTCGGCCAGGCATGTTTGTAGGTTTTATGTACCATGTAAACCTAAGCAACAACTTCTCGTTGCGCATTGGCGAAATTATGGGTGTAAATGCCTTTCGCTTTGAGTTTGATCCTGGTAAAAACGATACTGCCAGCTACACACGTGTGCACATGAGCACGGTTAAGCCCTATTTATCAATCCCTTTGGAGTTTAATGCCCGAATATTGGTGCAACGCCGCCACGTTTTGGGTTTGGTATTGGGCGCTTCAGCCAACTTGTTTGCCGCCGAAAAACTTACCGCCAGCAGCCGCTTATCAAGCAATACCAATAGCCAAGATATTTATACCATGCGTTTTAACTATGCACGCCCCAACCCTTTTATAAACCTAATAGCGGGCATTGAATATTTGCGGGTGTTGAACAACTTAGATATGGTAAGTTTCTCGTTGAAATGCAATGCTGGGCTACGACCTATCTTTTACGCCCGATACGAGCACCGCGAAAATGACTTGGTGATATCTTCTGGCAGTTTCAACTCTTTTAACGATTATGTGAGCCTAAACGTAGGTTACGTTTTTACGCGAGTAAACAAACTGCGCGACAGGTAAAATTTTATTTTATAAATTCAACTGGCAACTGTATATTGAACATTAAGCTTGGATTTAATATTCAAGGGGAATCTCATACGGACAGTAGCGCTTTAACTAACAGCAAATTAGGCACAAATTGCTTACTTGCCCGTATGAGATTCTTATCTTGATAGAAATTAGTTTAATTTGTTAATTGCGCAATGGATAAAAATAAGCAATTGTATCTTATTCTCAAGCGAAAATAATGGGTTGTGAATAACTTTAAAAGAAAGTATAATTAAATCGGAGTAATACTTTGGTGTTGATTAACACATTAAGCGTACTTTGAGTAAGTGGCAGCCCATTGGTGCCGTAGGTATAAACTACCTTGTTATTCACTAACAATTCACTGTTGGTATAGGAGTTAAAGGTAATTTCTTTCAACTGCTTTTGCGTATCATATTTATAACTTTCGGCCATACTTGCCGAAACCGATGCCGTGGCGGTAACCGCGTTGCCTACTGGTGCAGCATACAGTATGGTTTCCGATGATTTGGGGCCACCCTCGGTAAACAGCTTGGTGCTGGTTTGCAACACATTTCCATCTTCGTCTTTTAGGGAAGTGGCGGTAAGCCTGCCTTTACTGTCGTAAGTGTTTTCCTTTAAACTGGTTAGCAGGCCATTCTCGTTATAGTTTTTTATCAGTTGCACTTGGCCCTTTGCATAAAAAAACGAATCTACATATAGGCCCCAAGTGTTTTTACTTACGGTGCACACCTTCCTATCCAGGGTATCAAAAAAATGAACTACCCTGGTGCGCGACTTATCGGCACCCCAGTACCAGGTCTCTTCAACCAGTTTGTTGCCTTTGTACTTAAACGTTACCGAGTCGGTGTAGTCTTGGGTCCAAACTTCTTTAACAATGCGATTGTCAATAGTATAAAAGCTTTGGTACTTCTTTACCACCTCACCCATAGAGCCATACACCAGCTCAAAAGTGAGGTTTCCGTTAGCATTATACTCCCTGTAGTAGGCTTTAATTTGCTCGCCAGCCGTTGGCCCGGCTTCGTATGCTGCAATGCTTTTTACCTTTTTGAGTTTATACAACGATGTCAACGGGTCATCAGTGCTGGGCTGCTGGGCAAATACGGGTAGCCCAATGATGCAAATAGCTAAAAAAACAAAACTCGAGAAAACGAGTTTATAGGGATTTGAAAGGCTATTGCCTGTGTACATATAGGTTGGAGGGGTGTAGTGGTAAGCAGCGTTCATTGGAGTTGGAGCCAAAGAAGCTGATACAAAGGTATGCTGAATTTTTGGATGCTAACAATGGTCGCAAATAATATTTATTAATTGTTTATCAACACTTTTTACGTAAACACTATTCATCATAATAAGGGGCAGTAAAGCATACCCAGCCTTTATACCAAATTCGCACCAAAATCCTTTATAAAAACAGTAACATGGATCAGACACCCAAACGGATGCTATTTTACATTTGCATAAAATACCTCACGGCAGCCTCGTAGCCAAATAGCCCTAACCCCGAAACAGTACCTCTAGCTTTGGCACTTATATAAGAAACATGCCTAAATTCTTCCCGTGCCATTGGGTTGCTAATGTGCACTTCAATTACAGGTGTATCAATGGCCGCAATAACATCGGCTAGGCCTACAGAGGTATGGGTAAGGCTGGCGGCATTGAGTATTATACCGGTATACTGTTGGTTGCTTTGTTGCAGCTTATCTATGATAGCTCCTTCGTGATTACTTTGATAATAAGATAGCTCCACTTCTGGAAAAAGGGTTTGCAATGTTTTTAGGTAGCTCTCAAAATCTTGGTTGCCATAAATATGCGGCTCGCGCTTACCTAGCAAGTTTAAGTTCGGTCCGTTAATGATGAGCAGCTTCATGGTTTGGTTATTGGTTATTGGTT
>CAIOSU010000520.1 GCA_903861055.1 uncultured bacterium | reverse complement strand
TCTAAAATATCGGCACCGTCGGTTAACATCTTTTCACAGCTCAACAATAATTCATCTATTATCTTGTGTCTGCTATCAGCAAAAAAAGAGTCGGGCGTGAGGTTGAGGATACCCATAACACGCGGTGTGGATAAATCTAGCAAGCGCCCACGACAGTTGATGGTCGTTTTACCGTAAAATCCTGTATTTTTATCGCCCATAATTGTATAGTAAATTGCCTGAAACCGCATTAAAATTACCAAATAACTTGGCAAACAAGACTCTGGAGCAATACGACGATATAATTGCCAGCAGCAAAGATATCTATATGAAGAAGGTAAAGGACTATGGTACCTCGTGGCGTATGCTGCGCCCACGCTCGCTTACCGACCAGATTTTCATCAAGGCAAAGCGTATTCGCAATATTGAGGAAATGCAAAGCCAACAAATTGCTGAAGGCATTGATAGCGAATTGATGGGCATTATCAACTACTCACTTATTGCTTTGATACAGTTGGAGCTTAAAGACTATGTGGACATGGAGTTGAGCCCAGCCGAAAGCGAAAAACTATATGACCAGCAAGTAAAACTGACCCGCAGCTTAATGTTGCAAAAGAACCACGACTATGGCGAGGCTTGGCGAGACTTGCGCAATACCTCTTTTACCGATTTGATATTGATGAAGCTAATGCGCTTAAAACAGATTGAAGATAACCAAGGGGTTACCATTATCTCCGAAGGACCGGATGCCAATTACCAAGACATCATCAACTACGCTATTTTTGCATTGATAAAAATGAAAGAAGCATGACAGTATACACTTTAGTAGGAATTATTGCCGCAATTGCACTGGTAATAAATGTGGTGCGCTACCTGATAAGCAAACCCGATAGACTTTTTGTGGCCTATGTGCAAGATTTTGTAGGTGCGTTCTTTATTTTTTCGGGCGCAGTAAAAGCTATTGACCCATTGGGCACCGCTTACAAAATGATGGATTATTTTGTAGAATTCGGTATGGATTTTATGGAACCACTATCGGTTGGGTTTGCCGTATTTATGATTGTGCTTGAAATAGCATTGGGTGTTGCGTTGATACTCAATGTGGCTAAAGCAGCAACGTTGTTTCTGCTTACTGGCATGATTGTGTTTTTTACCTTTCTCACAGGCTACACCTCTTACACAGGTCATGTAACTGATTGCGGTTGCTTTGGCGATTTCTTGAAATTAGAGCCTATTGTTTCGTTTGGCAAAGATATCTTCCTCTCAGTGTTGATTTTGATATTGCTATTTCAAACTCGTTACATCAAAGGTTTGTTTTCAGGCTTTGCTGCATCTGCTTCCGTTGTATTGATTACATTGGCTAGCTTTTTCTTTTGCCTATACAATTTCGTTTGGACTTTGCCTGTAGTTGATTTTCGCCCATATGCCATAGGCAAAAACATACCAGAGCAAATGATAGTGCCAGAAGAAAATAAAGCCATTGTTGAATACGAGTTTATTTATAAAAACAAAGCCACCGGCGAAAACAAGCAGTTTAAGCAAACTGAAATGCCAAAGGGCGAGGAAAAGCAAAAATGGGAGTTTGTAGAGCGTATTGATAAGGTCATTAAGAAGGGCATCGACCCTAACATCAACAACTTCCGATTAGAGGATGAAGACGGAAATGTGATGAATGACTCCATATTGATGAACCCCAATTATGTATTTTTTGTAGTTGCTTACAACCTAGATCATACGCACAAAGAAGCTTACAAGCAACTAAACGAACTAGCACTGAACGCTGAAAAAGATGGTTACATGTTTTTTGTGGCCACGAGCGCTCCACGAACCGAAATTGAGACCTTCCGACATGAAATGCAAACGGCTTATCCATTTTATGTTGGCGATGGCACGTTCCTTAAAACCATTAACCGCAGCAACCCAGGGTTGATGATCATTAAAAACGGAACCGTTGTAGGCCAGTGGCACCACAGGCACCTGCCTACCTACAACGAGTTAAAAGCCAACACCCTTAAATAAGCTAACTTGTTAAAGTACGTCCTCAAAAAGTCATTATACAGTTTGCTTATCCTTTGGGGGGTAATTACCATCCTGTTTATGATACTGAACCTGCTGCCTAGCCCCGAGCGAATGCTGTCTGGCCAACGAACGGATGTATCGAGTGCGGAGAATATCAAGAAGCGATTAGGCCTTGACAAAAGCCCGATGATGCGCTACTTGATGTACATGAATAACTTATTGCCTGTTACCTTTCACGAAGACACACCCGAAAAACAAGCAGAGTTAAACTACACCAAACTGTTTGCCGTTGGCAGCAATGCATTCGTTATCAAAACACCTTATTTAGGTCGCTCATACCAGCGCGATACTTTGGTAAGCAGCATATTGGCAGAGAAAATACCACCAACCTTTATTTTGGCTATAACATCCATTATTCTGGCATTGCTAATTGGTATTCCGTTTGGCATATTGGCTGCTATGTACCGCAATCGTTGGCCCGACGACACCATTATGAGCCTATCGGTATTCGGTATTTCGTGGCCTTCATATGTGGTGGCACTTATTCTGGCTTTTGTTTTGGCCGTTAAGCTAAAAGCATTTACGGGCTTGAGTGTTCGTGCGCCGTTGTTCGATTACGAAATGGGTGAGCAGGCCATCGTTTGGTCTAACCTCATTATACCTACCTTGGCGCTGGGCATACGCCCTGTTGCCATTATTACCCAAATGACCCGAAGCTCAATGTTGGATGTTATGTCGTCCGACTATATTCGCACAGCCAAAGCCAAAGGCCTATCTAATTATGTAGTAATTGTAAAGCATACGCTGCGCAATGCCCTTAACCCGGTTCTTACTTCGGCATCTGGCTGGTTTGCAGGCTTGCTGGCAGGCTCGGTGTTGGTTGAAGCTGTGGTTGATTACAAAGGCCTGGGCAGCGAGCTATTTGACAGCCTTATGAACCTAGATTTGCCTGTATTGATGGGTATAGTGCTTTTTATTGCCGTTGTGTATGTAGTAGTAAACATCCTTACCGACATTGGTTATGCTATATTGGACCCAAGAGTGAGCTATAAGTAATTTGGGAATTTGAAAATGTGCCCAGTAGAAAATGACTTAAAAAAGTTATTGCGCCATCTCTTTTTCATTGCTACATTGGTACATTTGCACACTGGTACATAGCCCGTTTCATTTTCAAATTTTCAAATTGACTCATTCTCAAAACAAGCCCCACATTTACATCATAGGCCCTATGGGTAGCGGCAAAAGCAAACTTGGCAAAGAACTTGCCACCAAGCTAAGTCTGCCGTTTGTTGATTTGGACCAATATATTGAGGTGGCTACAGGCAAAACCATTAAGCAAATATTTGAAACCGAGGGCGAGCCCTATTTCCGTGGCATTGAAAGCCAATACTTAAAAGAGCTGGTTTTGCAGCCTGCCGCTGTGGTATCGCTCGGTGGTGGCACACCTTGTTTCTTTAACAACATGAGTTTTCTAAAAAAGACTGGCAAAACGGTTTACCTACAAACCCCAGTGGGCATACTAGTTTCGCGGCTGATGCAAAGCAAAACCGAACGCCCGCTGTTAGCTGGCAAAAACGAAGATGCCGTAAAAGACTTCATGGAAAAGCAACTGCAGCAGCGCGAAAAATTCTACCTCAAAGCCGACCACATTGTACAAAACGACGGCAAACTGAAAGCCGTAGATTTGGTGGCGGTTTTAAATTGAGGTGTGGAATTGAAAATTTAAAATTCAAAATTTAAAATTGCCGCACAGTATGTAAGTCCCTCTTCTCGACTTAGGCGAGAGAGAGGTTAGGTGAGGGAGCGCGCGCGATTGCTAGCCTGGCGTAGCTTTTCGCGGAGGTGGGGGCAGTTGGGGCGAATGATAAGACTGCGTGTTTAGGAATGGTTTACACGTAAGATAAACTCTCTTACTTATCCCATCTTTAAACCTGTTACGTACTCCAGTATATACCGACAGTCAAAATTTAGACACTAGTTAAAACTGACGCTAGACACGGGTAGTTCAACTTCACGACTCAACCCAACAGCCCACGCGCGCTCTTCGACAAGCTCAGAGTGACACGCTAGCTTCCGCTACTCACAATTTTAAATTTTCAATCCTAAATTTTAAATTAAACTAAGTACACCGCATCTTCCACGCCATCCAACACTACATTAACGTGTTCTTTGTGGGTGGTGCTGAGACTAAGGCCTACGTAATCGCTGCTGATGGGGAAGAGTTTGTGCTCTCGGTCTACTAACACTGCTACCTCAATTTTCTTGGGTAGGCAGTCTAGCAGAGGCTTAAGGGCATAAGCAACGGTGCGGCCGGTGTTGGCTACGTCGTCAACTAGTATCACCGTCTTTTTATTGAGATTTTTCAGGTCGAAATCATATTCCATTTCGTCCTTATTGGGCTTGGTTTTGTTCAACGAAAGCGAACAAAGGTGAATTTGGGTTTTGGTAATGGTGCGTAAAAAAGCCACTAGTTTTTGGGCAAACAAGTACCCATTACTTTGTATGCCAATAAGGTACAGCTCTTGCTCATCGTAGTTTTTCTCCAGTATCTGGTAGGCTATGCGATGGATTTTCTGTTGGATGCTTACACTATCCAATATTAGGGTTTGGCGAGTAGACATTGGTTATGGGTTATTGGTTATTGGTT
>CAIOSU010000519.1 GCA_903861055.1 uncultured bacterium | reverse complement strand
GCCATTTTCTAGCAGCCACTCGTTTGCCGAAGTTATGTATCCATCGCGGGTAAGGAATTGGTTCATGCGCAACAGCATGCTATCCATTGGCATCCCATTAATTGATCGAACTATGGCACTCGTTACCTTTACGCTGTCAATAAAACTCCTCATAACTACTACTACACTATCGTGCAGCTCAATGTGGAGTGGCAAAAAGTAGGCATACTTCAAGAGATACTTTTCCTGTTCTTTAGGGTAGCTGAGTATCAAGTGCCCGCAACCGATAGCCGATGCGATGTGGTTGAGTTGGTTGTAAAGTTCTCTGTAGTTTATCTGCCCAGCTTGACCCTTTAAACGGTCCACCAGCAACTCCATTTGGGGCTTTTTGATGTACCTGTATAAATCAGGATGAGCGGCTTCGAGTGCCTTAATAAAAAAATCAATATCCTCAACTACCTGCTGGGCGGGGTAAACCGTATTAAACCCACTCCGGTAGCTGTCGCGCTTGGAAGTTTGTGCATTTGCATTGCTCAAAACAACCAGCAATAATAGCCCGAACAGTAAAAACCTTAGTATTATTTGCAGCACGACCATAAATCTACAGCAAACATAACGATTGGTATAACTCGGAAGTTGTAATTGCATAAAAAGAAAAAACCTCGGAAGCACTGGCTGGAACCTCCAAGGCCATCAAGCTAAACCATTTGCATGGTAATTTGGAGATTAAGCATCTAATTTCTCTTTATGAAATTCAAATCGGAATATTGGCTCTAAATCTTCAATTTCGTCAACCATACAGCCTAAATCCTTTATTCGGCCATCAGCAAGACCATACACCCAACCATGCACTTGCAAGCTCCGGGAGGCCCAAGCCTTCTGCACGATGCTTGTTTTGGCAAGGTTGTGCACCTGTTCAAACACATTAAGCTCTACCAGTCTATTAGAACGCATTTGCATATCGGTAATGGCGTCAAGTTCGGCTTCGTATTTGGCGTAAACCTCTTTAATGTTTCGTAGCCATTTGTTTACCAAACCATTGTTAAGTGAGCCCATAGCCGCGTTTACTCCACCACAGCCGTAGTGGCCACAAACAATTATGTGCTTAACCTTAAGCACCTCAACGGCATACTGCAGTACGCTCATAAAGTTAAGGTCGGTATGCACTACCATGTTAGCAATATTACGGTGCACAAATATCTCGCCAGGCTCGGTATTGGTTATTTCGTTGGCCGGCACACGACTATCGGAGCAGCCCACCCACAAAAATTCAGGTTGCTGGCCTTTTGCACTATCGCTAAAATAATCTGGGTCAAGGTCTAGTTTTTTTGCGGCCCATTCTTTGTTGTTTTCTATCAATCTGTTATATGAAGCTTTCATGGTGTCAAGTATTTAATGTCCTTTATTAGGGATAAATCCGTTAAAATCAACGTTTAGTAATTCAACTTTTATACTCCGCTGCTCTGCATTTTCAAAAAAGTTATATAGCACTTCCTGCACATCATAGTCTATTTGCACGGTTTTGCTTCCATCAATAACTATATGGCTGTGGTTGGCCAATCCATCTAAAGTTAGCTGAATGCTGCCCTTGTTTAAAAAACTTACATGCTCTGATAGCTCTAATCTAAAAGAGCCATTGTTTAACGTTTTAAAGAAATAGGGTGTTGTGTAATTGTCTTTGAGAATATAGAAAAAAGCTACCACCATGCCCACGCCTACGCCTACTAGCAAATTGGTTGCAAGCATAACTGCTATAGTAATGATAAAAGGCACCAATTGGCGCATACCGAGCTTATACATCTCCTTAAACAACGACACGTTGGCAAGCTTATAGCCAACCAGCAGCAATAAACCTGCAAGCCCCGCTTTAGGTATAAGATTGAGTACGGTAGGAATAAAAATGGCACAAACCAATAATAATCCACCATGAATAATGGTCGACATTTTGGTTTTGGCACCTGAGTTTGCATTTGCTGAGCTGCGTACAATAACCGCTGTAATGGGCAAACCACCTATTAAGCCGCTTAACATATTGCCTACCCCCTGCGCTTTCAGCTCTTGGTTAGTTGGCGTACTGCGCTTGTAGGGGTCCATTTT
>CAIOSU010000518.1 GCA_903861055.1 uncultured bacterium | reverse complement strand
TTGGATAATTACAACCCTGCCACAGGCGCGGTGTATTCGCTTATCCCCGATAGCGATGAAGCCGATGTTGATTTGGCCTATACCCATGCCAATGAGGCGTATAAAACCTGGCGCTTAACTTCTTTGGAAGAGCGTTTTATGGTACTTAACCGCATTGCAGAACTTATTGACAAAAACAACGACGAACTGGCACTTGCCGAGAGCATTGACCAAGGTAAGCCGGTGTGGTTGGCTAAAAATGAAATTACCCGTTCGGCGCAAAACTTCCGCTTTTTCGCTACTGCTGCCATGCAGTTTGCTTCAGAAAGTCACAACATGGAAGGTCACGCCATCAACTATACCCTTCGTCAACCCATTGGTGTTGTTGGCTGTATCAGTCCTTGGAACTTGCCACTTTACCTGTTTACTTGGAAAATTGCCCCTGCTTTAGCCGCTGGAAATTGCGTGGTGGCTAAGCCTTCGGAAATTACACCGATGACTGCTTTCTTGTTGTCTAAACTTTGCATAGAAGCGGGTCTTCCTGCCGGTGTGCTCAATATTGTTCACGGTCTAGGACCAAAAGTTGGCTCTGCCTTGGTGTCGCATCCAAAAATTAAAGCCATCTCTTTTACAGGAGGAACCTCAACAGGCAAACACATTGCTTCCGTTGCTGCGCCTATGTTTAAGAAATTAAGTCTAGAACTTGGTGGCAAAAACCCCAACATCATTTTCGCTGATTGCGATTTTGAAAAAGCACTTAAAACAACCGTACAAACCTCTTTCCTTAACCAAGGTGAGATTTGTCTTTGTGGTTCACGTATACTTATTGAACGCCCAATCTACGAAAAGTTTAAAGCCGCGCTATTGCTTGAAGTGAGCAAATTGCAAGTGGGCAATCCTTTGCTTAAAGAATCACGCATTGGCGCTATTGTTAGCAAAATGCACTTTGAAAAAGTTTTGTCTTACATCGAATTGGCCAAGTCTGAGGGAGGTAAAATTCTTTTTGGTGGCAATCAATTGAAAATCGATGGACACGAAAACGGTTGGTTTATCGAACCTACCATTATTGAAAACCTAGCCTACGATTGCCGTTGCAATACCGAGGAGATATTCGGACCAGTTGTCAGTATTATGCCTTTCGACTCAGCCGATGAAGCACTCGAAATGGCAAACGCTACAGAATATGGATTGGCTTGTACCATATGGACCCAAGACATCAGCAAAGCCCACAACATGGCCGCCAATATTCAAAGTGGAATTGTGTGGATCAATTGTTGGTTGTTGCGCGACTTGCGTACGCCTTTCGGTGGGGTCAAACAAAGTGGTGTAGGCCGCGAAGGTGGTTGGGAAGCCATGCGCTTCTTTACCGAACCTAAAAATGTGTGCATCAAATTATAAGCCCTGCTCTTGAAGAAAGAAATTGATATCAAGGACCTGCAAGCGGGCGATTTTATTACCCTTGCCCGTGCCATTTCTCTGGTGGAAAACAACCTACCTGCTGGCAAAACCCTACTCAATGCTTTGCCCTTCAATACGCATGTGCCAGTGGTTGGACTAACAGGCCCTCCCGGTGCCGGTAAAAGCAGTTTGGTCAATGCCTTGGTCGACCACCTTTTAAAACAAAATAAAAAAATTGGCATACTGGCCGTAGACCCTACATCGCCGTTCAATTTTGGTTCCCTTTTGGGCGACCGTATAAGACTCGCTTCTCATTTTAACAAC
>CAIOSU010000517.1 GCA_903861055.1 uncultured bacterium | reverse complement strand
CCAAGGTATAAAGAGTATTCTGCTAAGCGGCGATAGGTATGAGAAATGCTACCAAGTGGCTACCACGCTGGGTATAGATGCATTTTATGCCGAGCGCAAGCCCCACGAAAAGCTAGATATTATTACCGAACTCAGCAAAAATACTACTACCGCTATGGTAGGCGATGGCATAAACGATGCCCCCGCCTTGGCCAAGGCCACCATAGGTATAAGCCTAAGCAATGCTACCGAAGTGGCCATTGACAGCTCGCAAGTTATACTATTAAACGGAAACTTAGCGTACCTTGCCGAGGCGATTAAGGTAAGCAAGGCCACCGTTACCACCATCAAACAAAACCTGTTTTGGGCATTTGCCTATAACCTAGTGGCCATCCCCATTGCCATGGCAGGACTGCTCAACCCTATGGTAGCTGCATTAAGCATGGCCTTTAGCGATGTAGTGGTGGTAGGCAACTCAATCCGGCTAAAATATAGAAGACTCAAAGGGTAGTCTGCATTGAAAATTAGCAAGCAAAGGGCTATTGCATTTATTGATTTGTTGAGCTTATGCTTACACCTTCTTAGTGGTTCATTGCTTTGGGGCCATATTGCCACATGGATACCACTAACCTAATAGCCAACAACAGCGTCATTATTTCGCACGCAGTAGCAAATAGTATAAACTCGCTCTTGAAATAATAGTAAGTATCAATGGTGGCTTGGCTATGCTCAAACGACTTTTCTGGAGTGTTAAAAACCGCGATATGGTGGCATTGTCCATGTCCCACAGAAAATCTTGAATGCTTATCAAGAATTGAAAAAAGAGCACGCCCAATATTCCTATCAAAACCACCCTCATCCACATTTTAGATAGGTACGGCACTCGCTTTACAAAAAGAAAGAGCCTAAAAAACGTTACCGTCAAAAAAATGAACACCGCATTATTGGTCAGATATTCGTTGTTTATGGTGCCAATAACCGGAGTGAGTACCAGTAATGTGAGTAGTGCAGTAAAAGCTAACCAAAGTATCTCGAATAGCCAAGCTAATTTTGTGTGGGTCATAATGCTTTGTCGTCAATGGTATTAAGCCAAGCGCCAACCTTTTCCATTACGGCTGGCATACAAGCAGGGTCGAACGGCGATTGAAGCCCTGCTAACTCAACAAGCTTCAAAAACGGCATGCTACCACCTGCTTTGCAAAGAGTAACATAATCGGCCCATGCTTTGTTGCGATCTTGTTGGCTACGCAACCAATATTGTAGCGCGCACACTTGTGCCAACGTATAATCAATGTAATAGAACGGGGAATTGTAAATGTGCTGTTGTTTTTGCCAAAAACCACCTTTCTCAAGGTAAGGTATACCATCATGGTCGCGCTCAGGTAGGTATTTCTTTTCAATCTCTCGCCATATGCGGTTTCTATCAGCCGGAGCCATTTCAGGGTTCTCGTACATGATGTGCTGAAACTCATCAACAGCAGCGCCATAAGGCATAAAATACAAGGCTGACGTTACGTGGCTATATTTATACTTATCGGTATCAGCTTCAAAAAACAGCTCCATCCAAGGCCAAGTAAAAAACTCCATACTCATGGAGTGAATTTCGCAAGCCTCATAGGTTGGCCAACGATACTCTGGTACTGCAAATGCGCGGCTGCTGTATACTTGAAACGCATGGCCTGCTTCGTGTGTCAACACATCAATATCGTCGCTGGTGCCGTTAAAGTTTGAGTATATAAACGGTGCTTGATAGTCTGATAGCATAGTACAATAGCCACCTGGTGCCTTGCCGGTTTTGGCTACCAAATCCATCAGGTTGTACTTCTGCATAAAATCAAAAAACTCATTGGTTTCGGCAGAAAGCTCTTTGTACATAGTTTCGCCATGTGCAACTATCCAATCAGGGTTGCCTTTTGGTTTTGCATTTCCGGTGTTGAATTTAAAACCGTCGTCGTATATGCGCATTTTATCCAAGCCCAAACGCTCCTTCTGTTTTTGGCGCAATTTGCTAACCAAAGGCACTACGTTTTTCAATATCAACTCGCGATATGCTTTAACGTCTTTGGCATTATACTCGGTGCGGTTCAATCGAGCATAAGACAACTCAACATAGTTTTTGTAACCTAGCTTTTGGGCCATTTTAGCGCGCACTTTCACCAAGTCGTCATATATGCGGTCTAGTTGCTCATGGTTGTCGCTCAAGTAGCTAAAAAAGGCCTCGGTAGCACGTTTACGTTTGCTCCGATCCTTGTCGGTCATGTATGGTTGTAGCTTCTGCAAATTACACTCCTCGCCATCAAACATTACCTTGGCCGACGACATTAACTTAGTGTACTCGCTGCTTAACTCGTTCTCACGCTGCATATCTTCAATCACCTCAGGATTAAAGGTATTGAGCTGACAAGCAGCCAAATCAAACAATTGCTTGCCAGTGCGCGCTTCCAACTCGCTACGGAAATTGCTATTAAGCAACGCTCCGTAATAACGGTTGGTATATCCTTCCAAAATTGGCATATTCTGGTCGAAAAAATTCTGTTCCCCTTCGTAAAAAGCATCGCGAGTGTCAACGGTATGCCTAATAGATACCAAGGTATAAGCCGTATCGAATGCACGACGAAGGGCATTAATCTGTTCCATGGCCTCCCATTGCGAATCGGCACTAACCGCATTCTCAAATTCGGCAATAGCTTCGTTAAAATCATGCTCAACTTGCGCCATATCTGGGCGCTCGTATGCAATTTCCTCAAATCGTTTCATCGGCATTGCCGAAGCGGTATTGGTTATTGTATCCATTAATTATCTCTTTTTGCGGGTCTCAAACCTTGAAATTAGTTAATAGTGACTAGTAATTTAGTACCTAAGTACCTATATTTCTTACACTATTGTATTATTGCCAAATGCATAACAATAGCTAGCAACCTTAAGCTAGTGACTGGCAACCCTTTTAACATTATAAACACCCCTTCCGTCGGCAATTGGCTTTGTTTTGTCTTCCTGCCAAGCAATCATGCTGGTAACAATAATCCTATTGCCACTTCTAATAATCTCACCCTCTACATACAAGTCCAAAGGTTTGCCAGGTAAAAGATAATCAACACGCATATCGATGGTGCTAAGTTTATCTTCAAAGCTCACTAAGGTAGTCATGCCAGCAGCGCCACCTACCGAATCCATAGCAGTAGCTAATATACCACCGTGCAAGGCCCTTGTTCTAGGGTCACCAATCAACTCTTCTCTAAACGGTACTTTTATTCTAGCATAGCCCTCTCTTATCTCTTCCAACTTGAAACCCAGCAACTGATGCAGGGGTATCATGTTTTCTATAACATTCTTGTACAACTCCTCTGGTGCCATAGCGCTTCTAGATTTGAAATGTTGAATTTTGAAAGTGGAAGGGAAAATTTCATTTGTTGCAATGTGCGACGGTTTTCCATCGCCTTCCATTGTCATTGTTTACTGATAACAAAGTTAGCCAATAAAATTTGTAGCTATAACCGAAACAACAAAAAGCCCGGAAGCTTTGGCAACCGGGCTTTTGATATATATAGTACGTTGCAAATTACTCTGCAGCTTCAGCAGCAACTTCAGCAACTGTCTCTTCTTCGTCAGCGCTAGCTTTGAAAGTACCACGCAATGCCCTTGGAACCTCAACAGAAGCAACAGGAAGTGGACCCTGATTCAAAATCTCAAAGTTAGATTGAGAAATATTACGAACCTTGATAGATTTTCCAAGCTTCAAGTTGGTAACGTTCACCTCAACCTTGTCAACCAAGTTTTCAGGAGTCGCCTTCACTTTCAGCTTACGCAATTTTTGAATCAATTTACCACCAGCTTTTACACCGTCAGCCTGACCAACCAAAACGATTGGAATGTCGGCAATGATAGTTTTTCCCGGTATCAACTCCAAAAAGTCGATGTGTTGGATTTTATCAGACACCGGGTGAAATTGGATGTCTTTTACCAACGCGGTATAAGTTTTGTCTTCCAACTTGATTTCAATTTTATAGAAATCAGGGCTATATACGATTGGAGTGAATGAATTGTAAGGGGCAGAGAACATTACATTATCTGTACCACCATACAAATTACAAAGCACTTCGCCAGTGTTTCTTAGATTTTTTGCGGCTTTTTTCCCATTTTCTGTGCGAAGGGTGCCGTTTAGAACGATAGATTTCATTGTCAAATTTGTTTAAAATACTTATAGCGCGCCGACAAACAGCGAGGTTATTGATTTATGTTCATGCGTATTGCGAATGGCCGTTGCAAAGATATTGGCTACCGAAAGAACCTTAATCTTATCGCTTTGGCGTTTCAATGGAATGGTATCGCACACGCCAATTTCAGTTAAAGCTGAGGCTTCAATGCGCTCATAAGCTTTTCCAGAAAGCACTGGGTGAGTGATATATGCCCTTACACTGAGTGCTCCTTGCTCCATAATAAGATTAGCAGCATTTACAAGTGTACCGGCAGTATCTACCATGTCATCCACAATAATTACGTTCTTTCCCCTTACATCGCCTATCACGGTCATGCTTTCAATTTCATTGGCACGTTTGCGGTGTTTGTCGCAAATAACCAAATCGGCCTCAAAATGCTGAGCGTAACCGCGAGCACGTTTGGTGCTACCTACATCGGGTGACGCAAAAGCCAAATTATCCAAACCGAGGCTCTCGATATATGGAATAAAAATAGCTGAGCTACTTAAGTGATCCACAGGTATATCAAAAAACCCTTGAATCTGACCCGCATGCAAGTCCATGGTCATTACCCTATTTGCTCCGGCAGCAGTAATCAAATTGGCAACCAGTTTGGCACCAATCGCTACACGCGGACGGTCTTTACGGTCTTGACGAGCAAGGCCGAAATAAGGAATAACCGCAGTGATATAATCGGCAGAGGCCCTTTTGGCTGCATCAATAATCATGAGCAGTTCCATTAGGTTGTCTGACGACGGGAAAGTTGATTGTATAATGAAAAAGAACGAACCCCTTACCGACTCAGAGATGATGGGTTGGAACTCACCATCGCTAAACCGCTCTATTGCTAAACTACCCAAAGGCTTGCCATACGATTCCGCAACACGCTCTGCCAAGTATCTGGAAGCACTGCCGGAAAAGATTTTTACCTCTTGATTATTCATAATTGGGTCAGTCTATCAGCAAAGGGAGCACAAAGATAGCAATTGTGTATTATTATTCCAACAAAAATTAGGTAACAATTGAATTGTAAATAGATAACGCAAAACAATGAGGCCAATATTAGGGTTGAACCTAGTATACAATGCTTAAAGTAGCGTAATTAATTTGTTATAAGCTATTGATATGCAGCAAAAAAAAGCACATAGTTGGCTAATAAGATATTCCTATGAATTCCTAAAAGATAATCTACTGTAAAGCTGATGATGTTGCATAAATAGTTAACTTTTCAAGCAAAATAAAACAATGTAAAAGTGCTTATGGTATTTTACCATAATCACACTATCTTACCCGTTATTAGTTAACTCAAATCATAGGCAGTGCTGCTGCAAATGCGGTTTTGCAAAGCACAGTGATTGATTTTGACGCACAGTATTGTAATAAAATTTATAAAACTTGATTTACAAAAACATAGTTGGTTGGCATTGGGTTGCCCTAGTTGCTGGTGCCATGATACTTGCAAGTGCTCAAGGTTGCCTACCGGTGCGGGCATTGTTTTTAACCAGCCCAGACCATAAAGACAGTGAGCGGTTTGATAGTGACATTATAAAAGCTGGCAATCAACCATTTCAGTTCAGTAAGGCAGATAAACGTTGGGAGAAGCAGCTAAAAGTAAACGACTGGACTACCGACCTACCCGTATTTTTGGCCATTGAAGATGTGGTAGCCAAGCATAATACCTCAGCACTGGTTATCATTAGAAATGACACTATTCTTACTGAATATTTTAAAGAGGGCAGTGCAGCCGATGAAAAGCATGCCTCCTACTCTATGGCTAAATCGGTTACCTCGGCGCTTATTGGCATTGCTATACAAGAGGGCTATATTGGCAGTGTTGATGAATTGGTAAAGCAATACCTACCTGAGTTAAACTTCCATCCCTATTTCGATAAACTTACCATTCGTCACTTACTTAATCATACCTCGGGCATTAAATATTCCCTTACCATTGATGCCTTGATATACTATGGCAAAGATGTTTGGAAGGGCATTAACCAAATTGACTTTGATACCCTACCCGGCACCAAACAAAGCTACCTGAACACTAACTCTCAACTACTGGGTATGGTACTAGAGCGGGCAACAAAAACCACAACCAGCCAGTACTTACAAACCAAAATTTGGCAACCACTTGGTATGGAGTCAGATGCGTTTTGGAGTACCGATAACAAAGGACAGGCCAAAACTTATTGTTGCCTGAACGCCACCGCATATGATTATGCCAAGTTTGGTAGGTTGTACCTTAACAATGGCAATTGGCAGGGCAAGCAAATAATAAACGAAGCTTGGGTGAAACAAAGCATTGCCCGCGACACCACCCATGGAAGTAGCCACGGCTACAACTTCAGTTGGCACATTGGGCTTAAAGGGTATAACGATTTTATGGCCATTGGGCTATACAAACAGCACATTTACATCAACCCCGAAAAACAGTTGATAATAGTGCTACTTAACCATAAAGAAGATAAGCTAAAAGCAGAACGCGTAAACTGGTGGTATGTGTTTAGGCAAATAGCCGACCAATTGTAATTGCGCCAGATGGCGATAATAATGGTATTCGCGCTGCTTACAAGTAATTTGCTCTTGTATTAATGGTGTAACCCGTTAGTGCCCCAAAACAATGTTGCCGAAAAACTTACATTAAGCAGCTTAAACAATATTGCATCATTGTTGCTATCGATAGGTAACTAGCAATTTATTGTGCTCCAAATGGCTATAATCGTTAAAGGTACTTAAGGAGAGTCCGTTTCGGCCTGAAATTACTTTGGTCAAGCTGGTATTTACAATACGCTGTTGCAAATCGAAGAATGCTTGGGTATCAAGATTTAGCAATTTCATCATTATAGCGCTTATTGGTCCACCCGAAGTAAACACAATTGCGTCTTGATCTTTCTGTAAAGTGCTTCCGAGCTCGTTTAACGCTTCCCAAACACCTGCTTTAAATTGCTCCCAAGTTTTGGTATAACTATGCTTATCCTGAATCCAATCCCACATGGCATCATTCAATATTTTCTGCAGCTCTTTAATCGGCACTTCACTTTTAATAATGTGTGCACCTATGGCTTCAAAATCGGTAAATAGTGCATTGTGCTTTACTAGCAATTCTTGATGGTCGTATTCGTTCCAGGCAGGTACAACTGACATTTCCATTTCAAATGTTTGCGCGGCGAGATAACCATCTTTTGTTTGAATATGTCGTTTTAACGAACCTCCAACAACCGCACTTGGCGTAAATTTTCTGTGGCTGAGCGCAGTGCCTAAAATACTGGCTTGCTCTTCGCCTAGGGGCGTTAGCAGGTCATAATCTGCGCTAAACAAACTAGCCTGACCATGACGAACCAAATAGATAACTGACATCGGAGGGCTACTTTTGGTTGATGATGTTTTGGCAAGTAACGATAATATAGTTAGATATCATCCAGAAATTTTTGAATGCCTTATTCGTGGTCAAACCTTTCGAATAACGAAAATAGATTTGCTGCACAATACCAGCCAACCGAAACAGGCCATATACCCTGTAAAACCTAAAATCGCCAATCTCAATGCCACTTCGGCGCTGGTAATAATCAATTACCTCCTTGCGGGTCATCATGCCTGCTACATTGCTTGGCTGCCTGCGTAGCGATTTAATAAAGAAGTCATCTTTTTCTTCGACCCAATAAGCCAAACTATTGCCCAAATCCATTAAAGGGTCGCCAATGGCAGCCAATTCCCAATCGAGCACCCCAACTATATCGGCCAAATCGTTAGGGTTCAGCACCACATTGTCCAATCTAAAGTCGTTGTGCACAATACAAAGCCGTTCTTCTTTAGGTATGTTTTGCTCCAGCCATTTCATTACCTTTTTACCTGAAAGCACGTTCCAGGTTTTGGCATTGGCATAGCGCTTGTTCCAACCCACTATTTGGCGCTCCACATAGCCATCTCCTTTACCTAGGGAGTTCAATCCCTCTTTTTCATAATCTATTTTATGCAACTCAATCATTTTATCCCAAAACGAGGTACATAGCGTTGACGCAACTTGCTCATTAGGCTGATACCCTTTAGGGAAATTTTTACGAGGAATAACGCCTTCAATGGGTTCCATTACGTAAAACATAGAACCTAAAACTGCTTCATCTTCACAGAGTGCAATCATGCCCGGCACGTAGTTAAAATGGGGCTTTATTGCGTTTTGCAAGTGAAACTCACGTGCCATATCATGCGCACCACTGGCCTTCGCACCTAAAGGAGCGCGGCGAAGGATTAAATCCTGCTGCTCAAAATGCAACCGATACGTCCAATTGGATGCACCACCAGAAAACTGTTTTATAGAAGGTAAACCCTGAACGTTGGGCAAATGCTGGGCCAACCAAGGCAATAAAGCATCTAAATTAAGTTCTTCTCCCTTCCTACTGTTACCTTCCATTTTGATTGCAATGTTAGTATTAATACAAATGCTTACCTATCTCAATTTTCGAAATTACCCCTTTGTGCACTTCATCTGGCCCATCGGCCAAACGCAGTGCCCTCGCTTGCAGGAAAAAGCTACTTAAAGGAAAATCGGTCGAAAGCCCAACCCCGCCGTGCATTTGCATGGCCATATCAGTTACCTGTTGCAACACCTGCGGTGCCACTACTTTTATGGCCGAAATCTCCGTCATACTGTGCTTTACCCCTACAGCATCTATTTTCCATGCGGCATAGTGGGTAAGTAATCTTGCTTGATCAATGGCTATACGAGCATCGGCAATTCTTTCTGCATTGCCCCCCAATTTATTTAAAGGTTTTCCGAACGCTACTCGCTCATTTCCCCGTTTTATCATCAACTCTAATGCCCTTTCTGCCGCACCTATACAGCGCATACAATGGTGTATGCGGCCAGGCCCTAGCCTACCTTGGGCAATGGCAAAACCTGCTCCAAATTTAAGTATCAAATTTGCCTTTGGCACTCGTACGTTTTCAAACGACACCTCGCCATGGCCGGCTGGTGCATCAAACGCGCCAAAAGTGGGTAGCATTCTTTTTATAGTTACACCTGCCGTTTCTAGCGGAACCAAAACCATGCTGTGTTGCTGGTGGCGCTCTTCGGTGCCTTTGGTTTTACCCATCACTATGGCTATTTTGGCATGCGGATGGCCCAACCCAGTAGTCCACCATTTAGTGCCATTAATCACTATCTCGTCGCCATCAGGTTCAATGCTTGTTTCAATATTAGTTGCATCTGATGAGGCCACATCGGGCTCCGTCATACAAAAAACAGATTTGATGGTGCCTGCTAACATAGGCTCTAACCACTGCTTCTTCTGCTCATCGCTACCAAAATGAAAAAGCACTTCCATATTGCCAGTATCGGGTGCGTTGCAATTAAACACTTCAGCGGCATTGTACACCTTGCCCATCTCCTCGGCCAATGGGGCATATTCAATGGTAGATAGCCCTTGGCCCAATTTGCTATCCGGCAAAAACAAATTCCACAGTCCTGCGGCCTTTGCTTTTTGCTTGAATTCCTCCAGTTTGGGGTGCTCGCTCCAAGTATTCCAATCAGCAGAAAGATTATGCTGCTCATTGTATGCTACCAATTCCTGTTCAAAAGGATACAAATTCTCTTGCATAAACAACCTCAGTTGTTGTAGCAATTCAGCCGAACGTGGCGTATTATTAAAATCCATTACTTACTGTTTATTGTGCTAAATACGAAGCCGCTACTCATAACAACTAACCTGCCTCGGCATTGATAAATTGAACAGTAAAATAAGCAATTATTTCAAACCAGACGAACGTAGAACATTTACCACGATTGAATTGACCTTAAAACTAAAAAGCCTCTTCTCGTTTAAAACGAGAAAAGGCTTTCTTTGTGTCGGGGTGGCAGGATTCGAACCTACTCCTCTAACTGATAGAAAACCAACAGGTTAAAATAGTCTTATGCTTATAGGACAACGATTT
>CAIOSU010000516.1 GCA_903861055.1 uncultured bacterium | reverse complement strand
CTTCAAACAATTTTCAAATAACCTATAACGATGCCAAGCTCAATGACCAAAACGATGAGGTAATAACAGGGGAAGATGGCGATGGAAACCCTATTACGGTAAAAATGGCTACACTTGACCGCGACGATTGGGCTTATGTTCCAACAGGTCGTAGTTCTTCATTGCAATTTGATGCTGCCCTATCAAAAAATCTTAAGGCTGGCGATAAAGTGATGGTGCTTGGCTATTCTTACGGATTGGGTGGCAGCGCCAATAGCTCCGATGTTGCCCCTCTGCTCTCCGAATCGACGGTAGCTCAAAATGGGGTGAATCCTGAAGGTTCAATCAGCCTAACAAATAGAAATTTTGGGCAGGGTAATTCGGGAGGTCCTGTTTTAATAAAAACGGCCGATGGGTATAAGGCAATTGGCATAGTTTCTGCTGGCATGGGAGCCGAAATCGGCTTTATAGTGCCGATAGGAGAGCTTAAGTAACCTATAAAAACAGCAATGCAACGATTTATTTTTTTATTCGCGTTCACTTTCACTTCATTTCTAAGTCAGGCACAACCCGGCAAAGGGCTTGATTTGAATTTGTTTAAGGATCGCAACCAAACTGTAAAAAACGCAGTTGCCCCAGGATTGTTTCTAGTTCAGCAAAACTTTATTGCTGTTGATTCTGCAGGCCAGGAATATGGTTTCAACAACCAAGATGATTTTGGCACTATTTATTCTATCGGTATTAAAGTAAAAGAGGGCTTGCTGCTTCCGAGTACTTTTAATACCCCTGGTTTACTTGATTCCAATTTTGAGCCATACCGAGCTGGTTACTCTACACGAAATAGCAGTATAAAGACAAGGGGAATTGATAGTTTGAAGTACGACAATATAGACTTAGCAAGTTTTAACGATCAAGTACCCAGGATTAACCAAGCCAATGATGACGAGTATTTCGGAATTAAAGATTACAAAAGTGTAACGAATGGAAAACTGCTGCTAGTGTATGCAGATGACATAACTAAGCTAGACAAGGAAACTCTTAAGACTAATATTATACAAGTGGATGAGTTGGTTTGGGACGACAAAGGTTATGCGCAGCCAAAAAATATTGTGATTGGCAATAAGACCTTAATTGGGGGCATATTTTTTTATGAAGAAGTAACTTTTGGTGCTGTAACTTTTGAGCCAGTGGCTTTTTTTGAAAATATTAACGGCGCATGGATACTAAAAGCGATAGACATAAAACAATCGCCAGGCGGTGGACTTAACCCAATTGATAAAAAGAAGAAGAAATAACGCAGCCTATGAAAGTTGAAATCTTCGGTAGTACGGATGTTGGGCAGGTGCGCGACCACAATGAGGATAACTTTGTATTGTGCAAAGACCTATCCAACCAAGATTGGACTTACAAGCGCGACGAGCAATTTGATTTAGGCGTATTAGGCGCAGTGTTGTTTGTGGCCGACGGTATGGGTGGCACCAATGCAGGCGAAGTGGCATCGGAAATTGCGCAAGAAAGTGTAGCCGAAGAGTTTAAAAAGGTTACCGCTTTGCCGGCTGACGACCAAGCTATATTGAGTTTTGTGAAAAAGGTGGTGGTAAGAGCACACCAAAATATTGTACAGCGCACTCACGAAGACCCTACCACTGCTGGTATGGGTACAACTGCAGTAGTTTGTTGGGTAGTGAATGATAAGGCATACGTGGCATGGTCGGGCGATAGCCGCATGTATCTATACCGCGACGGTTCAGAGTTTTACCCAATAACCGATGACCACTCTATTGTTTGGGAACTCGTAAGAAATGGACAACTAACTCCCGAAGAGGCTCGACTGCATGAAAATAGTAACATCATTACACAAAGTTTGGGCGATGAGGCTAGGGGGCCAAAACCTGATGCCAAAATGGTGCCGTTGCAGCAAGGTGACAGGGTGCTGCTTTGTAGTGATGGGCTAAGTGGCATGGTAAGCGATAATATGCTTGGTGGAATATTGAGTGGAAGATTGAGGACCGCCGAAACCTGTAAAGAGCTGATACAAGTTGCCAATTCAGCAGGCGGAACTGATAATATTACGGTATTGCTGCTCGATGTAATTGAGGGCAAAGCAGGCGTCACAGTGAGCAACAAACCTAACGCTAGCATTAAAACGGCAGTATCGAAGAATGGAGGTAATGCCCCAATTAACACCGTTGCGTCAAAAGAAGGACCCAACAAAGTGCTGATTATTGGGGTGATGGTAGTATTGGCAATAATTGCAGCGGTGGTATTTTTTATTTTGAAACCAGGCCAAGGCGAAGTTGGGCAAGATAGTAACGATACATTAGTAAACCCAATTGACACGCCTGCTTTGAACAATTTAGTTATTGATACGCCGCCTGCAAGTGTTATTGAACCAACTCAAGTAAATGCGCCGGCAACTACCACCACTAATAGCCAAACTAACAACACTGCGCCCAGTGCACCGACTAAACCACCTGTGACAGGATCCAATACAAATAACGTTACTAATGGTGGCAATGAAAAACCGGTAGATAACATTTCGCCAAAAACGACAGCCCCAAAAGACACCACAAAACCCTCTGGAATAAACGTTAATTTACCGAAGGATACCGCCAAAAATAATACTCCAGGTGGATTAACCCCCCGCAAACAAGGTCCAAACTTACCCAAAGGCGGCCTCAACCCAGATGGGGGCAAATAAATTAAATTGAAAACACAACAGAACCTACTAAACCAATAACTATGATACGTTGCCAAGAATGTGGTTTTACCAATGAAGCGGATACCAAGGTTTGTAAAAAATGCGGATCACAGTTAGCAGGTTCTGCTGGTGGTGTTGATTCAAGCGCCCCTAAGGGCAATATAGGTGGCAGTAACCCTACCATGATTGGCGGTGTAGCTTCGGGCCCTGCTTGGGATAGTAATGATGCCCCATCGGCTGGCGGCGGAGGTAGGTTGTCAAATCCTACTATCGTTGGTGGACGCTCAAATATGCCCGCTTGGGACGAGAATAGCACTGAATCTTCAAACCTTACACCGCCTACCTTAGGAGGCCAAAATACCGCTGCCAGTGATGTAACCAAATGTCCATCATGCGGTTTTTACCCGCTTCGCAACGAAGTTTCGGCGTCACACCCTTGCCCTAATTGTGGTACAACCGGCGATGCAAAAGCAGCAGCCCCAGCGTATCAACCAGCTGCTAGCCATCAAATACAAAAAGCTGCTGGTGCCAACAAAACCATGCGCCTCGGCGATTTGACCCCTGAAGAAGAAGCCAAGCCGGAGTTTAAATTGATTGAGGAGCGCAGCCAAAGCGTGAAAGAGTTTAACGGTGCTGAAGTATCAGTAAACCGTGACAACTTAGATGCTGGTAATATGAGTATTTCTGGCCAAGAGCATGCCAGTTTTTTGTTCGAGGACGGCAAATGGTATTTAAATGATAAAAGCTCAAACGGTGCCACCTTTATTCAGGTAAATGGCAAGGTAGAACTAACAGAAGGGTCTAAGATATTAATGGGCAACCGTATTTATACCTTCCAAACCAAGTAAAGCACAGTGAGCAGCGGCCCCTCATTTACTCCCGAAAAAGTTGATATCGTTCCTGGATATGTATTTTCCAGTGAGCGCGGTGCCTATAAGGTAATAAAAGAGTTGGGAGAAGGCGGCTTCGGTAGCGTTTACTTAGTTGAAGGGCAGGGGCGCAAATACGCGCTTAAGATTACCAAAATGTGGAATTTCCTTCCTCAAGAACGACAAGAATACGCTAAACGCTTTAGGCAAGAGTATGAGCACGGTAGCAATCTCGATTCGGAATTTGTGGTGCGCAGCTACGATTTTCACCATGTAGGCGGCAACCCGTATATGTTGATGGATCTTTGTCCAGGCGGTTCTTTGAGGGATAAGGTGGGCGAAAAGCTACCCAAAACCGCAATAAACCGTATTGCTTACGGAATATTAAAGGGTTTGGGCGTGTTGCACGCAAAAGGCATTATCCATCGAGATATCAAGCCAGAGAACATCCTTTTTAACGAAAACGGCAATACTGCACTGGCCGACTTTGGTATATCCGCATCCATTAAAAAGCGCCATACCATTACCAACTTTATGGGCCATGCCAAGCAAGTTTTTGCTACAGGCACTTATTCGCCACCAGAGCAAAGTGACCCTACCAAGGCATTTAAAGTAATGGGCAACACCAATGATATTTATGCCTTTGGGGTAGTAATGTATGAATTGCTTACTGCTGGCACGCTGCCCTATGGCGATTTTGACGATTACATTGCCGACATGGCCGGATATGAAGCCAGAAAGAAACTTGGCAATTGGGACCGCAGTATACTAGAGCGCTCTGTTAATGATAGAATGTGGATTGAGGTTATAGATAAATGCCTTCGCCCGGAAGCAACTGAACGTTACCAATTTGCCCAAGATATAATAGATAAACTAAACCTAAGTGCCGGGTACTCAGCACTTCGCAAAGAGCCCATTCAAGTTTTGCCACATCACCAATGGTTGTTTAAAGTGATGAATGGCGACGAAATAGGTCGGACTTACAACTTGTCGAACCTATTAAAATTGCAAGGTAAAGTACTACTTACCATAGGCTGGTTTAACCCTGATAGCCCATTTACCAACGACATAGGTATCATGGAACAGTTTACAAACTATGTTTCCAATTTCCATGCAACTATTGAATACGATGCACCCAGCAACTATTGGTATCTTCGCGACGGACAGTGGCGCAACAAAGAGGGTCTGCCAGGGTGGTACCGTTCTACCAATGGCGTATTGGTAAATTCTATGCCTATTGATGACCGTGGCATAATGCTTCAGCCTGATGATATCATCACCATCGGCGATACTACTATCCAAGTAAGTATTCAGTAGCAGTCAATAGCCATTGTTGTATTTTAACTTTGTACTAAAGTACTTAATTAGTTCTTTATCAATAACTTATTATGTCTGATATAAGTAAAATCTAGTCGTAAAATTTATCGCCTGCTCGATTAATTCAACGATTGGTTTCTGATATTTTTGTGGTAGTTGTATATTGAGGTACTATAAAATGATAACTCATGATGCAGTCGGTAAATCCAGCCACAGGTAAAATTTTAAAAGATTACAAATCACTTCTCAAAGACGAGTTAGACGAGTGTATAAGCCAAGGTCATCAAGCTTGGTTGGCCTGGCGCAAAACTGATTTTCAGCATCGTGCTGGGCTAATGCGCAAGGCTGCCGAAATATTGCGGGCACAGAGCCACGAGTTTTCGAAGCTAATGGCCGAAGAAATGGGCAAGCCAATTAAAGAAGGAGTTTTAGAGGCAGAAAAGTGTGCTTGGGTGTGCGAATACTATGCCGATAACGCGGAAAGTTTCCTGAAAGACCAACCCATAGTAAGCGATGCGAGTGAAAGCTTTGTCCGTTTTGAGTCGATTGGGATTGTTTTGGCCGTAATGCCTTGGAATTTCCCATTTTGGCAAGTTTTTCGCTTTATTGCGCCAGCATTAATGGCTGGAAATGCTGGAGTATTGAAGCATGCCAGCAACGTACCTGGCTGTGCCTTAGCCATTGAGCAAGTGCTGATAGATGCGGGTTTTCCAAAATACCTATTCCAAACCTTGTTGATTGGTAGTGAGTTAGTGCCGCATGTAATTGAGCACCCATTAATTAAGGCAGTGACCCTTACTGGAAGCACTCCAGCTGGCAGTGCCGTGGCTGCATCAGCAGGTAAAAGTCTTAAAAAGACAGTGCTTGAGCTGGGTGGTAGCGACCCATATATAATACTTGAAGATGCTGATTTGAAACACGCAGCCCAACAATGTGCCAAAAGCCGATTGATTAATAACGGACAAAGTTGCATTGCGGCAAAGCGTTTTATAGTGTTGAATGCAGTCTACGATGAGTTTATACAACTCTTTGTTGCCGAAATGAAACGGGCCGTGATGGGCGACCCTTCGGATGAAAATACCACACTTGGGCCATTGGCAAGACACGACCTTCGAGACGAGATTCACGCCCTGGTGATTGACAGTATAGCGCATGGCGCAACAGTGCTGCTTGGGGCACAAGTGCCTGATAGGGCAGGAGCCTATTATCCGGCTACGGTGCTGGCCAATGTGCATAAAGGCCAGCCAGCCTACGACCAAGAGATTTTTGGCCCTGTAGCGTCCGTTATTAGGGTCAAAGATGAAGACGAAGCCATTTATGTAGCCAATGATACGGTTTTCGGGCTCGGTGCTGCGGTATTTACCCAAAACAAGCAACGAGGTAAACAAATTGCGGCTAAAGCCCTTGATGCAGGCTGTTGCTTTGTAAATGCATTTGTAAAATCAGACCCACGCTTGCCTTTTGGTGGTATAAAGCAGAGTGGCTATGGCCGCGAGTTGTCGGCGTTTGGTATAAAGGAGTTTGTAAACATTAAAACAGTGTATGTGGCATAGGCCCACTTGTCAGAGTTTTGTAAAAATGACAATCAAGGTTCGTATTTGGCTTTATTACCTTTAATTTGCCTGCTCAAGATAAACTATGAAACCGCGTATACTATTGGTAGAAGATGAGGAGCATTTGCTGGAAGCAGTGAAAATGAACCTTGAACTGGAGGATTATGAGGTAGTGGCTGTTGCCGATGGCGAACTAGCTTTGCTTAAATTCAAAGACCAGCGCTTTAATCTGATTATACTGGATGTAATGCTGCCGCGCATGGATGGCTATCAGGTTTGCGAGCAGATACGCCTATTAGATATGGATATTCCCATTCTATTTCTTACAGCTAAAGGCGATAGTAATGATAAAATAAAAGGCTTTAAAGTAGGTGGTGATGATTACCTGCCCAAGCCCTTTAACCTTGAAGAGTTGCTGCTAAGGGTAAAAGTGCTTATCAAGCACAGCCTAAAAGGCACAGCTGAAGAGGGGAGCCTTAAGAACTACAAGTTTGGCGGCAATGAAGTAAACTTTCTTACTCATGAGGCCAAGGGCGTAAATGGCGATTTGCTGCTTACCAAGCGCGAGGCCATGCTGCTAAAACTGCTGATTGATAAAAAGGGTGAACCTGTATCAAGAAACCAAATATTGCAATACGTCTGGGGCTACGATGTGTATCCATCAACCCGAACAATTGACAATTTCATTCTTTCTTTTCGCAAATACTTTGAGGAAGACATGAAAGAACCCCAACATTTCCACTCTATTCGGGGTATCGGCTACAAATTCACCGACTAGCTCAGCAAGCTAAACTGCTCATTATGAGTACTTATGGTTGCCTGTCGGCAAGCATTGCACAATAATTTTCGCGTCAGTGTTAAAATAATCCTAACTATTCTTACTTTTGCCCACGGAGAGATGGCAGAGCGGTCGAATGCGGCGGTCTTGAAAACCGTTGGCTGTTAAAGGCCCGGGGGTTCGAATCCCTCTCT
>CAIOSU010000515.1 GCA_903861055.1 uncultured bacterium | reverse complement strand
GCAAGATGGCGCTTATGGCAGTGCTGAGGTAACCACGCCGGTGCGCAAACCGCTGATGGTGTTGGCTACATTGCCACGCGTAGTTGGCCCTGGCGAGAAGGTGAAACTACCAGTAACGGTGTTTGCCATGGAAAAGGATGTAAAAATAGTTAAGGTAGAAGTAAAGGCAAACGACCTATTGAAGCTGGCTGTTACAAATACTAAAACTATTACGTTTGATGCCCTTGGCGACCAGATTGTGGATTTCGATATTCAGGTAGCCGAAAAGCTTGGCATTGGCAAAGTGCAAGTAATAGTAACCAGCGGCAAGCATAAAGCCACTTACGACATTGAGCTGAACGTGCGAAACCCGAACCCGCCTGTTACTACCTTTAAAGATATAGCCCTGCAACCTGGTCAAACTTGGGAAACCGATTATGCACCAGTGGGTATGGCAGGTACCAATAAAGGTACTTTAGAGCTATCGGGCATGCCACCAATCGATTTGTCGGGTAGGTTGCAGTACCTTATTACGTACCCACATGGTTGTATTGAGCAAACCACCTCGTCTGCGTTCCCGCAATTGTATTTAAGTGATTTGCTGACGCTAACCGAGCAACAAAAGTTTGAAGTGTCGGATAACATACGTGAGGCGCTTAACAAATTGCGTTCGTTCCAGATGCATGATGGCGGGTTTAGTTATTGGCCAGGCGGTGGTTATTCAAGCGATTGGGCTACCACTTATGCGGGTCACTTTATTTTGGAAGCAGAGGCAAAGGGTTATACGCCCCCCATTGGTTTAAAAGATAATTGGATAAATTACCAAACCAACAAGGCCCGAAATTGGACTGGTTATAAAAACTCGTCGACCTATTGGAACGAGACAGACTTTACGCAAGCCTACCGATTGTATACCCTGGCATTGGCTAAAAAACCAGAAATGGGTGCCATGAACCGCTTGCGCGAAAGGCCCGATATCAGCATTGAAGCTCGCTGGCGATTGGCGGCGGCCTATGTTTTGGCAGGGCAGCCAGAGGCTGCAAAGCAGTTGGTAAATGCGGCTAACATTGCCCCTGTAAAACGCGACCGTAATTGGTACTACTACAACTATGGCTCATTGGAACGCGACGAAGCCATGATATTGGAAACGGCAGTGCTGCTGGGCGATAATACTAAGGCTTTTAAACTATTGCAAAATCTATCTAAGTCGTTGAACGGCAAACAATGGATGAGCACGCAAACCACCGCCTACTGCCTTATAGCCGTAAGTAAGTATGCTGGTAAATATGCCAAACAGGGCGGATTTACTTATACTTATAGCATCAATGGTGTGGCACCAAAAACCGTAACGGGCAACAAGCCGCTGGCACAATACAATATCGGTATCAAAAACAAGGATAATGGTAAAATTAAGGTAACCAACAGTGGCCAAGGTGCATTATACGCCCGCATTGTGTTGGAAGGTGTGCCACTAACGGGTCAAGAGAAGTCGTTTGAGAATAACTTGATTATGAACGTTACCTACAAAACCTTGGATGGCAAAACCATCGACCCGACTCGCTTGGAGCAAGGTACCGATTTTATGGCCGAAGTTACTATTCGCAACCCCGACCCAGTGCAGTTGTACAAGGATATGGCGCTATCGCAAATCTTCCCATCGGGCTGGGAAATACACAACACCCGTATGGATGGTTTTGAAAACGTGAACACCGCAGATAAGCCTGACTATGAAGACATCCGCGATGATAGGGTATATAGCTACTTCAATGTTTGGCCACAAAAGCAGGTTACCTTTAGAGTATTGCTCAATGCAGCCTACCAAGGGGAGTATTACTTGTCGGGGCCATTTTGCGAGGCTATGTATGAAAATTCAGTCAGCAGCTCCAAAGCTGGTAAATGGGTGAAGGTTGTAAAAGCGGGAGAACTGTAGGTTTAAATGTGAAATGATAAGTTTAAAGTAAAAAACGGTGACAAAAGCCCTAGCGAAAGCTGGGGCTTTTGTTTTGGTGGAGTTATATCGAAATAAATTATAAAATAATTTAATATTATTTAGGGCGTTAGGAATTAAGAAAACGCTTCTGAAAGTGTTGTGAAAAAACAATTCGTGGACGACAAAACTATGCCATTGATAAATGTGAAATAAGAAACT
>CAIOSU010000514.1 GCA_903861055.1 uncultured bacterium | reverse complement strand
TTGCGAGGAATGGAGAGGTTGACTCCTTGCAAGACCCAAGGCCCTGGGCCATGGTCAGTTTGGTAGCGCTTGTGCACGTCAGTCACCACGATCATGCAGTCACCAAGCGCACGGCAAACCTGCGCATGAGTAATAAGCCCACAAAGAAAAGCAACAATCCAAACGCGAACAGATAGGAAACACTCAGCCCTGACACAGGGTGATAGTTTGCAGAAAAACTGGCGCGTGCAGCCTCTATCCCTTGCGCAACAGGGTTCAATAGAAGCCAGTCACGATATGGAAGCGGAATACTTGCTAAAGGCACCATAACGCCAGAGATGATGTACATGGGCTTCATAAAGAAATTCAACACAATTTCGATCTCGGGCACCAAGTCATGCAGTACAGCTCGCACCAAGCCCCACCCAATAGCCAAAAGCCACAATCCAAAAATAGCGATAAAAAATCCAAATGGCTCATTTGGCAAAACCTCATACCCCAGCATGGCAGCAACAAAAAAAATAACGATGGCCACAAGGGCCAACAGCAGTAACTCTAGAAAGGCACGGACAAACATGGTGTCAATCGGTTGCACTTGTCGATAGGAGAATAAAGATTTATTGGCGTTGATAGCGTTTGCGGTTTGACCGCTTGTTCTCTCAAAGGTGAAGAAGGCCAGCAAACCCACCACAATCCAGAGCCCAGTATCAAACCCGCTGACGGAATGAACGCGGATCATGGTGAAAATAATCACCAAATAAGCAATATGAAAAATTGGCTCTAACAGCAACCAAGCCCAAGCACCGCGGCTAGAAAATAATCGCGTAAGCGCTTCTCGCAAAAACAAAGCAGTCCACACAGACCACATCACTTGCCATGGCGAGCGATTCAACAAACCACTATTGCCAATCAATTGGTACATCTCGCGTGGCGTAGCCACAAGTAGGCACTTGCGTTAGGTTTTTTAAATGCAAAACAAAAGCTTCTGCAACATCTTGTTTTGCTGGTAAAGACTTGGTCCAAAATTCGTCTAACTCGCCTTCAAATACCAGGCCTGCTTTTTTGTACACAGCCCCCCCCATAACCATCAACGGCACATTGGATTTCAAAGCACGCACACCCACCGTGCTGTTAATGGTGATCACACCTGCTGCGTGCTTAACCAAGGTTGGCGTTTCCCCCTCTACCAAATACACAATGCGTGAATACACGCCAAATGATTTTGCGATTTGAAGAATGAATGCCCTGTAGCCACCCATACCGCGACCATGCGGATGTTCACGTAAAACTAGAAATGCAGCTTTGGGTGCATGGATTGAAAATGAACGAATCAGCTTGGACAAAAACTCGTCAACCGAGCTGAAGCTAGAGAACAACTTCAATTGGGAATCACCTTCAAACTGTAAAGGCACAAAGTAATATTGAGCATTACTTTGAAGTAATTTTTTTTGCATCCGCAAGTCAAAACCAAGATGTATCCATTTTCTAAACCATGAATACATCCAGTAGCTAAAGTAAAAAAGCGGCGAACGCTGCCTGTGATGCACATAATTCGGAAATTGCCAATGACCGAGCAACATATTTGGCATAGTAAGCGTGTCTGGGCCCAAGGTCCCACTTACGATATGAACATTATAGAACATGCGTACAAGAGCTATGGA
>CAIOSU010000513.1 GCA_903861055.1 uncultured bacterium | reverse complement strand
TTCTAACCATATACAGATAAAAGGAACTGATTATGCCCGAGCAAAAGATATTGCGCTAGAGGGTAACATACGCATCTTGCCCGAGAAAGGTGTCTATAGTTTGGATGTACCAGGTTTACAAATTCAGGGAAATAACTTTAGCGTATTGGGCAGTTTTGAGGTGCCGGAGGAAAAAACGGTATTTGACTTGGATGTACAAGGGCGCGATTTAGCCGTTTCTAATTTCCTGCAGCTCTTTCCCGATACAGTGCTGAGCTATGCAAAAGACTACCAAGTAGAGGGAGCCTTGAAATTTGGCGTGAAAATAAAGGGCGAACTTTCAAAAACCAAAAGCCCAAGGGTTGATATCAGTTACCAATTGGATAAGGCTACCGTGCATTATGTGCCTCTAAACAAAACCGTTGAAAAGCTAATGATTAAAGGTAGTTTCACCAATGGGGGCAAGCAGCGGCTTAGTACTTCAGAGGTTGTGGTGGAAGAATTGCTGGCATACTTGGATGGGGAGAAGCTGCAGATAAAAGGAAGTATGAAGAACCTAGAAACGCCTTTGTACAATATAGAGGCCAATGGCATGCTTTCGTTAAATATGCTCAACTCTATATTAACCGATACTGCCGCAGTGCATAACCTATCCGGTAAGCTGTTTTTTACCGATGTGGCATTTAAAGGTAGCATTGAAGACCTAACCATGACCAACCACGAAAGGCCCATTGAGCTAAAGGGGCTACTAAGTTTTGAGGAAACTAGGTTGCATTTGGGGCAGGATACTTTTTATTTCCCCCAAGGAAAAATAGAAGTAAGCCCGTGGATGATAAAAATGGATAAACTGCAAGTGCAAGTGCCGGGTCTAAAAGCCCAGCTTGATGGGCAGGTACAGTATTGGAAGGGATATTACTATACATTGGCTACCAACCGCGAAGCTATCGTAAAACCTTTAGAGGTTGACCTGAAACTTAAAGTTGAATACTTGTATACCGACCTTTTGAAACTGCCCGCAGCAAAAAGCAAGGATGAGACTAATACGGCAAACAACAACGGCACTACCGCCCGCTTAGCAACCAATGTAACAGGTAAAATAGGATTGTGGTGCGACCACTTTAGACATGACAAACTAAATATAAGAGAACTGAACGGACAAGTTGTGTTTGAGCCAGGCAAAGTAGTGTTGAATGAGTTTTATACAGCCATGTTTGGTGGCAACATTCGGTTTACCAGCACCATAACCCGCTCAGGCGATTGGTTGCGCACCGAAACCAATGGCTATATTAATAGTGTGGAGATAAGCGAGTTGCTGCGCGAACTGAATAATTTTGGGCAAACCGACCTTACCAATGAAAACCTTAAAGGCAAACTTACTACCGCGTTTAAGTTTAATGCCGATGTAAAAAATGGCCAACTCGATTATAAATCGATTTACCTATTGGCCGATATTACCATAAAGGAAGGACGCCTAATGAACTTTAAGCCGTTAGAAAAACTGAGCAAGTTTATTAGAATTGATGAACTGCGCGATATAAAATTTGCCACCCTGCAAAACCAAATTGAAGTAAAAAACGAGGTTATCTATTTCCCCCAAATGATTATTAAATCAAGCGCATTCAATTTGGCAGTGGCAGGTACCCATTCCTTTGCCAATTATGCTGATTATAGCATAAAGCTCAATATATACGACATACTAGCTCGTAAGTTTAAAAAGAATGCAAGGCAGACCGATGAGTTTGAAGTGCTGGATGAAACCAGCTTTAACTTTTTTATAACCATGAAGGGCCCCCTTGACAACCTAGAGATACGGTATGATAGCAAAATGGTGAAGCAGCAGTTTAAAAAACAGGGCGACCAAATGCGCAATGCCATTAAAGGAGTATACGAGGAGTATAATACTACTAAGGAACAACAAGACTGGGAAATACCCGAAGAACCTGTATATCTAGACTGGGAAGACGAAGTGCCTTAGTCTTTAGTTAAGGGTTGATTTGTTATTAGTTAACTAGGAAATAGAGTAGGGTGTTTAAGCCCAATTGGAACTCAGTAATAAGAGATTGACATTTTTAATATCAACCAATCAACGGTGAGCCGATGGAAAATCGAGCCAGCGAAAGATGCCATTTTTTAGAGTGATGTCTTTCCAGTTATCCACATCAAACTGAATACAGGCAATACCACTGGTGGGCACGTTGTCAAAATCGTCGGGCGAGAAGGTATTCACTAAATCTAATGTATCCGGATTGTGGCCAAACACAAACAAATCATCATACTGGTTATCTGTTTGCTGTATAACCTCCAGTGTTTGAGGTATGCCGCTAAAATAAAGCTTGTCATTTTGCACAATGTGGTCCAGGGGGTACCTAAGGTCTTCTGCAAACAGGCATGCTGTATCATAAGCCCTCTTGGCAGGACTGGTTAATATTAGCCCCGGCTTTATGCCTTTCCCACTTAGTGTTGCAGCCATAATGTGGGCATCCGTTTCGCCCCGTTTTTTTAATGGGCGGT
>CAIOSU010000512.1 GCA_903861055.1 uncultured bacterium | reverse complement strand
CTATAATACCCTTGGATACCAAATAGTAGCCGATGGCATATACCAGTATTTAGACAGTATTTTGCCGCCCGATTATCAAGTTCCCCAATAAAGAAAATTACTATGCCGCGCCCAACACCATCCGATTATGCCCCGTTTTACCAACCCTATATCAGCAAAGTAGATGGCGAAAGTTTGCATGCCGCTTTGAACCAATACAGCCGTGCAAGCCTATCGTTTTGGCAAAACATACCCGAAGATAAGGGCAACTATGCCTATGCCCACGGTAAATGGACGGTAAAGCAAGTACTAAACCACCTTTGCGATGCAGAGCGCATTTTTGCCTACCGAGCCCTGCGCATAGCCCGTGCCGATGAAACCCCTTTGCCTGGCTTTGATGAAAACGACTATGCCGAAGCCGCCCAAACAGACCACCGAACGCTCAAAGAATTGGTACACGAGTTCCAATCCGTTCGAAGCGCAACGCTTTCGTTGTTCAATGGTTTCGGCGAAACGGAGCTGTCTCGGTTTGGCAACGCTAATGGCGCCAGGGTGAGTGTTAACGCTATTGGGTTTATGATTATAGGTCATACCCTGCACCACGAAACGGTGGTAAAGGAGCGTTACGGAGATTAAAGCTCCGTTTAGGCAACAATACTTACTATCTGAACGACAAAACACCCACCGCTTATTTCGGCAACTGACCCCATTTGCTATAGTATAGCAAACCCATAATAGTTAAAGTTGATTTTAATATTGTTTAGCGTAAAGCTTTGTTCACAATAGTGCTTTGCAGAAATCAAACATCTGAAGCTGCTTTTCCGCATTCACAAAGCAGCACCTTTTCCAAGGGACGGGTTTTATAACCATCAAGACTTACTTCCTTCATATAGTACACTCGCAAATGTTCAATCTGTCGCTCAACATTGGCCTTGTTCCAACTATTCAATCGATAATGGCAGTATGGCAACCGATGAACTTCAAGGTGGATAAAAAGTAGGTTCTCCTTATATTTCCGCCAACGGTCATCGGCAAATGTTCTTACTACATAGGCTGGCTTAATAGTTGTTACCGGCATACCACTATTTATATCAATAACGCCCTTGGTTGAGGTAAGGGTGGCCTCCTCTATGTACCAACCATCATCCTTAAACACTGCTGGGGCAAACATACCCCAATATTGGTCGAGCCTTAGAATATAGATGAAACCGTGATAAGCTTGTGGAACATTAACATTAATCAGTCGAGTATTTTGTAGGTTCCATAGTAAGCTTGCTACCGTACAAAAAATCAGAAAGCTGCTTGCCAGATAGTGCTCCTTGTAAGGAGTCGAAACTAGAGAAACTTCAGTTTTTGAACTCGGTTTTAGTTTTTTTAGTGTTTTTTCGATAGTGCTACTAGGTACAAAGGCCACTAATGCTACTATTGAAATGGCCCAATACCAACCAATATAAAGCGTTAGGGCCGTGCCAACATGGAAAAATACGAGTACAGCAATGGCCGCCATCTTTAACTTGCCCTTACAAAAGGGCAACAGCAAAAATATGGGTGCCAAATATTCTATTGCCAATGTGAGCCAAGTAAGTACCTTCATAAGGTTGTAATGTTGATACAACCATTGCCCAAGGGGAAGCTTTATCATGTCTAAACTAAGGGCATAATACAATGCCGTACCATCAGGATACCACTCGCTCGAAGTTTTCATTAGCGCACCAAATAAATACATAAACGCAACTTGCAGCATTAGGGCCGCTGTTGCCACTGATGTTATGCCATATTCAGTAGGTTGAGCTTTACGGCTGTCAACACTAAAAAACTTACCCCAAGGCAAAAACATGCCCCAGAAAAGCAAAAGCCTTAGATAATCATCCGCTCCTTGAAGAATGAGGGTGTTGCGGTGTTGCAACGCCATAGTAAAGCACCACAAAATTGGTGTAACTATCCGTGTTTTATAGCCAAAAGTGAGCAATACTGCCAAAAACAAATTTATTCCGAGCAAAAGGAATGGCCACCAATCAGCAGCTACCCAATGGTAAAAGGTATAGTGGTAATCAAATTGCAAATGGCCAAGCCAGTGTGAGAGCGGAACAGCACCAGACACCCCGTAAAAAGCATCGAAATGAGCAAAACGAACCAGTAAATCAAAAACCAAAATGAAACCCAAGCCTATCCTTGCTAGCGAAAGCGCGCGCAAATCAAGCTCAAATATTTGTTTCACTTAGGTTAATTGTTAAGGACATAAAATGCTACCCGAGCCAACCATTGTGTAGCGACCAATATTAGTATTTCCTGATGCAATAAAAGTATCCAATATTACCTCAACCGTTGAACCCGAAACAATTACTCTGATTTCAGCAAGTACATCGTCTGGAAGTGATGCCGTAATAGGACTAGGAAGACTGGGCAAAGGAATGTAAAAGCAGTTTACGTCGATTGGGCTTGTACAAAATCTTGTAATTTGATAGCTTCCCTGAGTTACGGGCTGTCCAAATGCTACACGAAAATCCTTTTCAGCGCTTCCACCACAGGTATCAAAAACGGCAGAAAATATGCCTGTATTGGTATTGCAGGAAACAGAAACAACTGCCGCACAATAACTACCTACCGGTGAATTAACGCCAGCTAAACCAAAACCCATGTTCAGAGAAGCGCTTCCTGAAGTGGTGCCGCTAGTAGTGCCAGAGGTTGTACCCGAAGTGGTGCCACTGGTAGTACCTGATGTGGTGCCACTGGTAGTACCTGATGTGGTGCCGCTGGTAGTACCCGAAGTGGTACCGCTAGTAGTATTGCACGGATTAGAACCACTTGTGGTGCTGGTACCGTCAACAAACGCAGCGCTGTTAAAGTTACCTAGGGTTCTGTTATCGGTGCCAGTATTCTCATTATCGTTAGCGGCAATAGAAAGGCTATGGTTGTTATTGCCCCGTTTAGGGCTATTAAAATACAACCAGTAAACGCTGTTGGCCAACTTATTGATATCGTTAGTGATATCAACAAAAAGATCTTCCACTTTGCTTATATCATCGGCCTCGTATAAGCCAGAAGTCTCGATACTTAGCATATTAGAGCGTGCTTGCTCTGTGTAATCGGGGCTTTTTAAGGCCAATACATACACTGATTTGTCGCCCAACGCCGATACCGCCTGTGATAACGTGCTAGAACCTTGGGTATCATCACCATCAGTAAACAAAATAATATTGCCCGCTTCAATGCCGCATATATCATACACCTCGTTGTAAAGGTTTGAAACATTTATCAATGCCCCGTACATATTAGTTGAGGAGGTACCTACAGTTATACCATCAATAGCTGCAAGCAACTCAGCCTCATTGCCGGTAAAGTTTTTCACCATCTGCGAGGTAGATGAAAAGGTGTAAATGGCAATTTGCTGATAGCTGGCCTTGTTAGTTACAAGTGCTTTTGCTGCCGCCTTAATTTGTGGCAAAAGAGTTTGCACCGATGTACTGATATCAATTAACAGTACAGTTTTTATTTGGGCTGGAATTTGCGTAAAAGGCACTATAGTTACATTGCCTTCGGTACCAACCTTTGAGCCGTTTTCCGTAACTAAAAAATCAGGCTCCTTAAGACCCGAAACGCCTTTGAAGTTCCTATCAGTAACTTGAAACAATACATTTACTTGATTGGGCAACTGTGTTGTTAACTGTAGCTGCCTGAAACGAAAATACCTTTCATTATTTTCATCATCGGTAGGCTCTTTATCACAAGACTGTACAATCATTACTATACAAAGCAGGGCCGCTATCGAATAGCTAAGGTATTTATTAGACATAATTACACATTGTAAGTTTTACAATGTGCAAGATAAAATCTTTTTGAAAAAAAAACAATAATCTGTTTGCTTTCTCCTTTCATTTTTTAATTTCCGTAACATCCCTTTTGGCAACTAAATGATAAAATTGCATTACTTAATCTTCGCACCCTGTTACCAGCAATTTTTGCTTGCAAAACGAAAACT
>CAIOSU010000511.1 GCA_903861055.1 uncultured bacterium | reverse complement strand
TCAAGATTAACAATACTAGGGTAAGCTTTAACGCAGTAGCGCGTTTGGCCAACCCGCGGCGTTCGCGAAAAACCGCACTCATTTTCTGCGAACGGTCGAATGAGCTCATAATACCCATCATACCGTTGCTGGAAATAAACAGGGCCAGGAAGAATACTAACGATAATACTTCCACCCGCCTACGCACCACTATATCATCAATAATGCCATTGAGTAAGCTGCTGGTAGCGGTGGGTAGCACGTCTTTCATCAACCCCATAAGGGTATCTTGCAAGTTGTCAATCGGTAGATAAGCAATAACCGAGAGTAAAAACATTAGTGCCGGGAACAGTGCCAAAAAGAACGTAAAAGCAGCACCCCTCGCCATCATCGTTACCGATTCCTGCTTCATGTCATTCATCAGGTACTTGGCAACATCGTAGATAGGAACATCGTTAAACCCAGGTAAGCTCCTCCGTTTACTCATTTCCACCAGTTTTGGCGTGGCGGGAATTTTGTACATGATGTTTCTTACAAAGCTCATACGGTAAATTTAAAATACGGCTCTAGCACAGCAATTAGCTGGGCCGGTGCACTGCATGGCTTCCGGCTTTCAGCTTTTACAAACAGCAGGCGGGTTTCACCTTCGTTTATCAGTTTGCCAACCTCATTGTATATAGCCGTATCAAAAACCATGCTTCGGGAAGGCATTTCCCTTACACGGCTGACAATTTTTAGCAACTCATCATATTTTGCTGGACCTTTAAAGCGCACTTTCATTTCGGCCACTGGCATCATTATGCCATTTTTTTCTAATTCTCTGTAACTTACCCCTAATGACTTTATCGCCTCTGTTCGACCTTGTTCGTAGTAAAGGCTATAATTGCCATAATATACGTAGCCCATTTGGTCTGTTTCTCCATATCTAACCCTTATATAAATGGTATGTTCAAACATAAATTATGCCCGAGCAGATAAATTTATGTCTACAGCTGGGCGTTAAAGATAAAAAACCTGCAAACAAGTATTGCATGCGGTATATTGGTATTATTATTGTAGCCCATTGCAAAACCAACTGTAAATGAAAAAAAGTGCCCTGTTGTTGAGTTTATTATGCTTGTTTGCTGCAGGCAATGTGTTTGCTCAAAAAAGCAAAGAGGAAAAGAAAAAGCGTAAGGAGTTCTTGGAACTTGCCATACCTGCATGTATAAACCAATTGGAAAATAGCAAAGCATCGGAGGGAATTTCGGACGCTGTAAATGCTAATGGCTATTGCACTTGTATGATGGAGCATTTAATTGAATCATATAGTATTGATGATTTGAGCCAGTTGTTTGTGAATAAAACAAAAGCTGAAATGATGATTGCTTTTTTTGAGGATAAAGCCAATTACGGCAAAACTATGGAGTGCATGCGCAATAATGTAAAGGACGAAAAAGCCATGAAGCAATTTGTGCTGCGCAACTCTTTCGGTTTGGAGGCTTGCGTAGAGAGCATAAAAGCCGGTGGGCTTGCCGAAAAACTAAATGGTGAGGGATATTGCACCTGTATGTTTGATAAGATGGAAGAAACCTTTAGTCTATCTGAACTGTTGGACGAGACCACTTATGAAACCGATAAGTTTAAAGTATTGGCGTTTGAGTGTGTAATGGCTAATACTATTGAGTAGTTCACTACAATGTTAAATTGAAGCGTTTATTTACCCTTAATACCTTTACCTAAATTGAGGAACCGTAGCGAGATTTAGCTACTTGAAAGAAACCCTAAATGTACCAAAGAGCTGAAGCGTATCGGTACCAAGCGTGTCGGTAAGTAATGCATTCATCTCAAAACGCGTAAAACACTCATTACCGTTTACGCCTTCAATTTGCAAGGGTTGAAACCCATAACCGCCAACTTGCCAGTTGGTAGGTAAAAGATAGCTTTCATAGGTATAGCCTGAATTGTTGGCAAAGGTAATATTGGTTACAACCGAAACGGTATCTTGCAAGCTACTTCCCAATCGATGGAAATTA
>CAIOSU010000510.1 GCA_903861055.1 uncultured bacterium | reverse complement strand
AGTTCGCTTACCGATATCATTGGGCCAAATTTACCACCACGGTCATCCCTAATATTGGGCAGGTACATCAACGATATGGCACCGTCTAGATACAACGCATTTTTGCATTCGAAAACATCCTTAAACAGCATGGCAAAAGAATGGAAATTGACGGGCTGATTGGAAATGGCGAACACGACATTACCTATTGAATCAATGCCCACCCCACTGCGAATATAGAAGCTAGTTGATTTAACATTGAAAGCAGGATGCACTTTACCATCAATTACCAGCATGGGGCCGCTTTGGGTGGCATAATGCACTTGTTTGCCTATGGTTTCTCTCAAATAATTTTCAGTGGCAGTAACATGCGGGCCACCCCTGTCGAGGTATAAAACGCCATTGGGTTTTAGGCAGAAGTTGCCATCACATTCGTTAGTATTTAGCGGAATCATTTTATTGCCCTTTTCAATGTATAAACCAACAGGTGCTTGCGTTGGGGTATACATGCCAGCGTTGGTTATCATTACTATTTTTTTGCCATTTTCGGCTTTTAGTAAATTGCCTATTGAAGAATGCAGTCGTCCATCAGCATTTTTCCAATGCAGGGTTAGTTGATGCTTGGCAGGGTCGGCAGTAAATACGGTATATTCGGCGCCTTGGTAATTTATTACTTTGCCAATTTCAGGGGCAGGCTTTGGGCCTGATGCGGCAAATAAAACAAAGGAGATAGCCAGAATGCTAATGGGTAGCATGAGTTTATTGAAGTGGTTTACCGTCATACATAATATAAAACGAACGGGTTACATAAACCGTGTGCGCAGCTAAAATTAAGACTGATGCAACCGTTTGGACGAAAACAAGGTTTAATAACTCGGAGAAAGCGAATTTTCACTTAAATTTAGGCTCTTTAACAATACTATATTGCATTGAAAAATAGATTATTGATATTACTATCGCTGACGATGGGTCTTTTACTCTGTCATAACAGCACCAGTGCCCAGCAACGGGTGGTTGGCGATGTATTGGTTATGCTAAAACATGGCGGTGCCATTGAGGGTGTACTGAAAAACGTTCAAACCCGATTTCCGCAAGCGGAAATTTCACTGGGCGAAACGGTAGCCCCTGCGCTTAATGTTTGGTTGCTCAAATCAAATCCGGCATTAGAAAAACAGGTGCTTGATTATTTGCGCGGATTGCCCCAAGTACAGATAACACAGTACAACAGAATTGCACAAGAACGGGTTACCACCCCAAACGATACTCTGTATCCCCAACAGTGGAACTTTGAAAATACTGGGCAAGGTAGTGGCGTGCCTGGGGCCGATATTAAGGCACCCTTGGCTTGGGATATAACCACTGGTGGGTATACGGGCAGTGGCGATACTATTGTGGTTGCGGTAATTGACCAAGGGATGGAACTAGCCCACAGCGACCTTAATTTTTGGAAAAACGGCTATGAAATTGATGGCGATAGCATCGATAATGATGGTAACGGATACATTGACGACTTGAACGGATGGCATGTAGTAAACCAGAACGATGCAATACCCATAAACGCTCATGGTACTTTATGTGCTGGGTTGGTAGGTGCCAGAACTAATAACTTTATCGGCACGGCGGGTGTAAATTGGGGTTTGCCCATTATGCCAGTTATATGCTCTCAGTATACCGAAAGCCAAGTGGTAGCTGCCTATGCCTATGTGCTCGAAACCCGTCGATTGTACAACCAAACCAACGGAGCCAAGGGCGCTTTTGTGGTAGCCGCCAGCTCATCGTTCGGGATTGATTTTGGTTTTGCGGCCGATTATCCTATTTGGTGTGCTATGTACGACTCGCTGGGAATGCAAGGTATCATGAGTGTTGGTGCCACTGCCAACATCAACATCGATGTTGAGGTGGGTGGTGATATTCCTTCTACTTGCGAAAGTGATTATTTGTTGGTGGTAACCAATACTACTCGTACTGATTTTAAAAATCCCAGTTCTGGGTACGGAAGTACCTCAGTAGACTTGGGTGCACCTGGAACAGGTATTTGGAGCACCACCTCTGGCAACGGCCATTCAGCATCAACAGGTACATCGTTTGCTACGCCGCAGGTAGCTGGCGCAATTGCTTTAATGTTTTCGGCGGCTTGTCCCGATTTTATGATAGCCTACAAACTATACCCCGATAGTATGCTGCGGCTCATGAAAGAGAGCCTTTTATTGAGTATTGATACTATTCCCGATTTAGCAACCTCTACCAGCTCGGGTGGTAGGTTAAATTTGTATAAGGCGCTGCTTCGGTTTCAAAATGATTTTTGCACCACTTGCCTCGTGATAAATGCCACTACGCAAAATGTACTTTGCTTTGGCGACTCGAGTGGTTCAATAGCTTTAGCTGTAGATAGTGGCCGCGCGCCGTACCATTTTGCATGGAGCCATAACGATTCAGTGGCATTAGCTCAAAACCTGCTTGCTGGCAATTATACCGTTACTGTCACCGATTCGGTTGGTTGCAGTCGCACGGGCTATTTTACCATAACTCAACCTACATTATTGCAAACAGGTTTTATTGTAAACCGCTCAAGGGGATTGACTAACCCGAATGGTAGTATTACGGTATTGGTGCAAGGTGGCGAGCCGCCCTACAGCTTTGCTTGGCAAAATGCAGATGGAGTAGGCAACCTTGCCGATAGCCTTTTGCCTGGTGATTATAACATTGTTACTACCGATGCAAATGGTTGCGCACAGCTTGACACGGTAATCGTTTATTTGGATAGTACAATAGGTGTTTTTCCAATATCTATGGTTCAGGAAATCAATTTTTATCCTAATCCTACCAACAATGCTTTGCAATTTGAAATTGTTACTTTATTTCAAGGTCAGGTACAATTAACCACAATGGACATGCTAGGCCAAACACTTGGCAGTTACTCAGTGCCCATAATAGCTAACACAGCAAATGGGCGTATTGATTTAAGTGATTTAGCGACTGGATTGTACTTTGTAAAGTTACAGGTAAATGGCGCAGCGGTTGGCGTGTATAAGATAGTTAAGCGATAAGACAGCCCCACCATCTTTTTATTATTTCTTCTTCGAATTCCAATTGCAATGCGCATTAGGGATTTGCCAGACCTATAAAATATCTCACTGCAGAATGGTGCTCTTGTAGTTAATTGCTGAAAGTGTTGGGAGCCTTGAATGGCATCAAACAGCCAAAAAAGCCTTAACTTTGCGCCTGCAAACAATCTAAACATGAAACACTTATTGGTAGTTTTTGCGCTTGTGTTGGTTGGTTTTGTGACCAGCGCTCAGCAGCTATACCCAGCTATAGATACTATCTCATCGGAAGATAAAGATGGCAACGTAATTGGTGAGTTGAAGTGGGGCTATAAAAATATGGCTGGCGAGTGGGTTGTGTACCCGGTATTTGACCAAGCTGGAAAGTTTAGCGAAGGTATGGCCATTGTTGGTTTGTTGCAGGATCGTAAGACATGGAAATATGGTTTTGTTGACGAAACCGGAAAGCTTGTAGTGCCTTTGATGTACGATGAGGTAGGTGTGTTTAGCGAAGGTTTGGCATTTGCTGCAATACTCAATATTGTATGGGAAGATAAGCCTGCCAGCAGCGAGTACAATAAAATTGGCTACATTGACAAGAGCAACAAAATGGTGATACAATTGCCAGAAGAGTTGAGCAAGCCATCGGAAAAGTGCTTTTACAAAGGTTTGCCTTTTGCATCGGGCCTTGCCAAAATGTATGGCTCACAGCCTGCTCAATGCCCCAACTTACAGCCTATTGGGGTTTATAAGGATGGCAAGCTTGTTATGATGCAAGAATGAGGCCATCGGCCAAATTTTAAATATGAGATGAGAAATGCCAGACTTAAGGTATTATAAAGTATTTGTTGCCGTTTCTTCTCCATGATTTTGTTTCGTATTTCACATTTCACATTTTATATCCCATATTCAGTACCATGCGGATTGCACTGGCCCAACAAGACTATCACATCGGGAATTTTGAGGAGAACGGCCGCAAGATAATTGAAGCCGTGCGCAAGGCTAAAGCCAATGGCGTTGATTTGATTGTATTTCCGGAGTTGGCCGTTTGTGGCTACCCGCCTCGCGATTTTTTGGAGTTTAATGATTTTATTCGGTTGTGTAATGAGGTGGTGGATGGTATTGCTGCAGAAACCCAAGGTATTGCGGTTATAGTAGGCTCGCCAGCCATCAATACCAAGCCTGAGGGTAAAGACCTTTTTAACGCAGCCTACTTTCTGCAGGATGGAAAGATAGAGCGTGTGGTGCACAAGGCATTGTTGCCCACTTACGATGTGTTTGACGAGTACCGCTACTTTGAGCCGGGTAAGGAGTTTAATGTAATCGAGTATAAAGGAAAAAAGATTGCTCTGACCGTTTGTGAAGATCTTTGGAACGTGGGCAATGAAAACCCGCTGTACATGGCTTGCCCTATGGATGTGCTCACACACCATCAGCCTGATTTTATTGTAAACATTTCTGCATCGCCATTTGATTATCGCCATGCCGATGACCGAATAAGGGTGTTGAAGGCCAACACTAGCCTTTACAAAGCCCCCATTTTTTACGTAAACCATGTGGGTGCCCAAACCGAATTGATATTTGACGGTGGCTCTTTGGTGCTTGATGCCAACGGCAGGGTAGTGGAGGAGTTGCCATACTTTGAAGAAGCCTACCGCGAATACGAATTGGATAATTTGATTGCTTCAGCACAAACCAGCCAACCTGACAACGTTCAACCTAAGAACAAGATTGGCCTAATGCACGACGCACTGGTGTTGGGCATTAAAGACTATTTTCGCAAACTGGGCTTTAAGCAAGCTATTTTGGGCTTATCCGGTGGCATCGATTCGGCATTGGTGCTGGTATTGGCTGCTGAGGCGCTAGGGCCTGAAAATGTTTGGCCTATCATGTTGCCTTCCCGTTTCAGTAGCGACCACTCTATAAACGATAGTATAGCGCTTTGCCAAAACCTAGGGGTAAAGGTGGATAAAATTTCCATTGAGGAGCCTTTTGAGGCCTTTCTTGGGGTTTTAGGTGAGCATTTCAAGGGGTTACCCTTCAACCTTGCCGAAGAGAATATGCAAGCCCGCAGCCGTGCAGTGATATTAATGGCCATGAGCAACAAGTTTGGACACATCTTGCTCAACACCTCCAATAAAAGCGAAGCCTCGGTTGGCTACGGCACCTTGTACGGCGATATGTGCGGCGGTATTTCCGTTATTGGCGATGTTTACAAAACGGAAGTGTTCCAAATGTGCGAATTCATCAATCGCAATGGTGAAATTATCCCTCGAAATATTATTACCAAGCCACCATCAGCAGAGCTACGCCCCGACCAAAAGGATAGCGATAGTTTGCCCGAATATGATATTCTGGACCAAGTATTGTATCAGTACATTGAGTACCGAAAAGGTCCAAAAGAAATCGTAGCCATGGGCTTTGATGAAGCCTTGGTGAAACGCATTCTTCGCCTAGTTAACATCAACGAGTACAAGCGCCACCAAACCCCACCCATCCTGCGCGTATCGCCCAAAGCATTCGGTGTGGGTAGGAGAATGCCTATTGTGGGAAAATACCTTGGTTAAGAATTCAATTTGAAAATTTGAAAATGTGCTAATTTGAAAATGGCACTGTTTAACTTAAGATGCTGAATTTAATTTTCAAATTTTCAAATTGCCTCATTTCCAAATTACTCATCTTCTTCCTCAATTAACCCTTGCAATTTGCGCTTGTGGTAATCGTGTATGAGGTAATAGTACCAAACCACTCCAGCCGTATACATTGCAGCGGTTATAAAAAAGATGCTGGCGTAGTTCATGCCGCTTTGGCGCAGGATGCGAAATATTTGCGAACTGATATACCAACTCCCCGACCAAATAGCCGAATTGAGCGCACTCACTAACTCTTGGTTTCGCCTACCTACGTAGCTCAAGGTTAGTTCGCTGGTCATGGGCCCCGCCACGTTCATAAGCGGTTGGCGGATAACAAAGAACACTATTGCTAAAATCGATGAATACCACATCTCGCTGTAATATTCGGTGGTTGCCATCAATATCAAAAAAAAGATAGCCAGGGCTTGTATGAGCACAATGGCTACTGTATAGCCATAGCGGTCTTTTACCTCGGGCACAAAAAAGGTACCGATAACTACCAACCCAAAGCTCAGCGCCCCAACCAACGAAAAGGTGCCGCCATCCATGCCATGTACGTTTAGGAAAAACAGATTGACAAACGGTATAGTAAACCCTGCTCCAGTTGAAATGATAATAGTAGGCACAATCACGCGCCCTATCAACGCCCAATCGTATTGCCCACCAAAATTGGTTGAAGTAGTTGGTTCGCTTAAGTTTTCCTCCAGTTTTATTTTATGTATGAAGAATACACCCGCATAACCTAAGATGGCGAAAAGCAACAGTAAGTCCCGAACCGGAAACCAGTTGGGCAAAAAGTTGGATAGTAAATAGCTGCTTGTACCGCAAATAAAGATTGCCAAACTCATCATCATAAACGATAAGGTAATAGCTGGCGAGTGCTGCTTTTTAGGGCTATTGAGGATAATAAAGGGCAGGCTGGTTATCTGTATGCAGGTAAACGAAATGCCCCAAAGAAAAAAGCCTAAGTATATCAAACTATCGTACCCGGCACTAGCTGCCCATATTATAAACAGCGCAATGGTGGGCGAGGTAATGGCTGCTGCCATAAAGTATGGTTTGAGTACCCTGCCTCGGATGAAAATACCGAACGGGATGGCAAAAATCATGATAGCCGGGAAACGCCAACTGGTAAAATCTGCAATTTGGTAATCGGCATAACATTGATTATCAAGATAAAAGTTGATGAGCAAGGTAAAACTGGCATTTACCAATTGCACAAAAAACAGGCCCGCGAGCAGCAGTTTTACCGGCTTGCTAAGGCTATCATATCTACCCAGAATGCTTTTCATGCTTTGGCAAAGGTAGCTTGTTTTCTAGACACAAGACGCAACCTGCCTGCCGGCAGGCAGGGACACAAAACACAAGACTCAAGAAAGAAGATGAGAAATGACAGATGAGAACCTACAATTGCCAACTAACTCGCAACCTCTCGCCAAAGGCGAGGCAAGCTGCAACTCGTAACTTGAAATAAAAAAAGCCCAACCTGGCGGAGGTTGGGCTTTGAAAATGAAACTGGGTTTCCGGTGTTTGCGTTACCGTAATTTTTTATAACTTTTAGTAGTGATTACCACAATACCGCCTGTGGCATCGCCATACTTTGCTGGTATTCCTCCTGAATAGACGACAATATCGTCAATAGAGTTGCGAACAGCTACAGGCTCGCCTATAATTTTTATTCCATCGATGATGTACAAGGTGGCATCAGGCCGCGAACCGCGAAATTGTATGGGGTCTCCATAATCTGCTTGGAAAGCTCCAGAGGTTAGTGCTGGCGCATCAAGTGGCGCAATAGGCATTACTTCTAATTCTTTGTAACCAATAATGGCTATTTTAATCGGATAGCCAGGCTCTACTAAATCTTTGTATGTGGTAATCGTTGGGCCATCTAAAATGGTGTTTGAAAGCGTAAAATCAACGACCCTAATTTGACCATCAGAAACAGAAATGTTCTCTATAACTTGCGTTTGAAACCCAATTAGGCTTATACTGATGTCATATGTGCCAGACGATATTGGTTTAATTACATAGTAACCTTCGAAGTCGGTAAATGCATGATTAATAGCTTGGTCTCCAGATTTTAGCAGTACATGTGCCGAATAAACAGGCTGTCCATCAGCGTCCAGCACTCTTCCGTTAATCTCTCCGAAACCTGCAAAAGCGAGTTGTGCGCTCAGTAGTAAAAATGATAAAATACCCGTTATTCTCATGGTGCTTGGTTTTTACCTTCGGTTGAGGACCCTTAGGTTAAGTTAGTAAATTTCAATCGTAACTCTTAAAATAAAGAACACGACACGGTAACACCTCTCCCTAACAATGGCAAATTACTCAGTTACTTCTCTAAATACCAACCAGGAATTGCCCTCATAAATTCAGAACAAACTCCCTAAAAACAAAAAGGCCCATCTCGTTTTGAACGAGACGGGCTTTCTTGTTTTACTAAACTCTAACTTTTAAATTACTTTTTGTCTTCGGTTACATCCTCAAACTCAACGTCAGTTACATCGCCTTGTTCGGCACCGCCTTGGTTGGTTGCACCAGCATCAGGGCCAGGTTGACCACCTGCAGCACCGCCTTGTTGGGCGTTGTAAAGGTCTTGAGATGCAGACTCCCAAGCGTCGTTCAATTTCTTGGTAAGTGCTTCAAGGTTGTCCATATCTTTGGCTTCAACTGCACCTTTAAGTGCTGTAAGTGCTTCTTCAATCACCGCTTTTTTATCAGCAGGCAATTTGTCGCCAAATTCTTTCAACTGTTTCTCGGTAGTAAATACCAATGAATCGGCTTGGTTTACCTTTTCTACACGCTCACGCTCTTTGCGGTCGGCTTCTTCGTTTACCTTCGCCTCGGCACGCATTTTCTCAATCTCCTCTTTGCTTAGGCCAGTAGTGGCTTCAATGCGGATGGATTGTAGCTTGCCAGTGCCTTTGTCCTTAGCACTTACTTGCAAAATACCGTTGGCATCAATATCAAAGGTTACTTCAATTTGTGGTGTACCGCGTTGTGCTGTTGGTATATCGGTTAAGTGAAAACGGCCAATGGTGCGGTTGTCTCTTGCCATACCGCGCTCACCTTGCAACACGTGTATTTCTACACTAGTTTGTCCATCGGCAGCAGTAGTAAACACTTGGCTTTCTTTCTTAGGGATGGTTGCGTTAGATTCAATCAACTTGGTCATCACACCGCCCATGGTTTCGATACCCAAAGAAAGCGGGGTAACGTCAACCAACACAATATCGTCGCTCACATCGCCGCTAAGGATACCACCTTGAATGGCAGCACCCATGGCAACTACTTCATCTGGGTTAACACCCTTTGAAGGCTTTTTGCCGAAGAATTTCTCAACAACCTCTTGTATTTTAGGTATACGGGTCGATCCGCCTACCAAAATCACTTCATCAATGTCGCTTGTTTTATAACCAGCATCTTTCAACGCTTTGCGGCAAGGCTCCAAGCTACGCTCAACCAAGCTATCGGCTAATTGCTCAAATTTCGCACGGGTCAATTTTTTCACTAAGTGCTTAGGCACGCCGTCAACGGCTGTTACATAGGGCAAGTTTATTTCGGTCTCGCTGCTGCCCGAAAGTTCGATTTTAGCTTTTTCGGCAGCTTCTTTCAAGCGCTGCAAGGCCATTGGGTCTTTGCGCAAATCGATGTTCTCGCTGCTCTTAAACTCATCGGCCAACCAATCTATAATTACTTGGTCAAAGTCGTCACCACCAAGGTGCGTATCACCGTTGGTAGTTTTTACTTCAAATACACCGTCGCCCAACTCCAGCACCGATACATCGAAAGTACCACCACCTAGGTCATAAACCGCAATTTTCATATCACGACCACCTTTGTCAAAACCGTAAGCCAAAGCGGCAGCGGTAGGCTCGTTGATGATACGCTTCACGTTCAATCCTGCAATCTGGCCGGCCTCTTTGGTAGCTTGGCGTTGGCTATCATTAAAGTAAGCGGGCACCGTTACTACGGCTTCGGTTACTTCGTAGCCTAGGTAATCTTCGGCAACTTTCTTCATTTTCTGCAACACCATTGCCGAAATCTCTTGCGGGGTGTACATACGTCCATCAATATCAACGCGCACCGTATCGTTATCACCACGCATAGCTTTGTAGGCAACACGCTCCGCCTCTGTGGTCACTTCGCTAAAGCGGTGACCCATAAAACGTTTGATTGATGAAATGGTACGGGTTGGGTTGGTAATGGCTTGACGTTTAGCTGAATCACCAATCTTACGTTCGCCATTGTCCAAAAATGCCACTACCGAAGGGGTTGTCCTTCTGCCTTCTTCATTTGCAATCACCACTGGCTCATTACCCTCAATTACTGCAACGCAAGAGTTGGTGGTGCCTAAGTCAATTCCAATTATTTTTCCCATTACTACAGGTTTGTGTTTTTTAAATCAAGTTCGTAATAGCCCTTAATCAATAAACATACCACTGCCATTAAGATGACATATTGTACCCCAAAACACCCTAATGGCTGCAAGGCAATGGAAATACTGACAAATAGTAGTGACAAAATGGCAACAACCCAGTATTAGTTGCAGCTGATAGGTACATCAACATTAAAGTTGAGCGCACGGGTTAGTTGGCCACAGGCCAAGCTATCTTTTGATGGCGTATTGATGCCAACATTAGGACGTGTTTTGCTAAATCGGCTCGAAAACACACCATATCCACCTTCTATATTCGAATATATGGGCTTTGCTTCCAAGGCAGTTATACCCGAGCCTCCTTGCGAGGTGCGAATCATATCGTACAAATCTTGGCCACCTGCGTAATATACATACTCCAAAGGCAGTTGTAAAGGCTCGCGGGTAATATTGGGGTTGGCAGATAACTCAGAGGCGATGTACGAGAGGAGGTCTTGACCAAAATAACGTGCAATAACTGGTTGACCACCAGGGTTAGGATTAGCTCCTGCCAGCGAAGTAGAAACCAGTCCCTTTTCGAACAAATATTCTACAAACATCGTATCGCCGGGGCCAACAACGGCACCTTCCCATTGGCGGTAATAAAAACGCACTGCTACATCATATACTTTACCATCAACGGGAGCGGTAAAAGTAACTTCAATATTTTGCGGCAAGCCATTCGGGAATTTAGAGACCAGACTGGTGGTAAATTCAAAGGCCTGCACATCAGATGGCTGGGTTAATCGAAAAGAATCGACCATTGATGTGTAGCTTGTAACTATTTTACCAGTAACGGTATTTTCGATGCGCAAACGGAAAGCATCGTTGGCTTCTAGTTTTTGAGGTAAAGCGTAAACCAAATGGGGAGCAACGCCAAATACACCAGTATCTTTAGCTATGCTGCGGTCTTCGGTAAAAGTAAACACTGCTCCGTCCGACTCGCGCTCAATAGTTACGGCTAATTGATCGGCTAAGTAGTATATAGAGTCAGGCTCTAATGCCACTTCCAAGGCACTACGGTCGGCACTAATAAAGCCCCTCGATACCCTGATATACTGGGTGTCTTGGCTGGCATCCAGCAACCCATACACTACCAATGTTTCCTCATAGTCGGCAGCAATATCAAAATCGGTGCTACAGGCGCTCAAAAGCAATGTAAACAGGGCGGCAACAATGGCATACTTCTTCATAGTTTGCAAAGATAATACTTACCCTAACATAAAGCGGAAGGTTTTAGACGAATGATTTTGTGGATAATTGGTGCAACGTTGTGGCGGTTTAGTTTGGAGTTGCCTGACAAATCGAAAAATGGAACCTACTTTAGGTCTACCCAACTATTAACATTATTTATCTCTCATTGAATAGTGCTAAGCCAACGCACCATTAATTTTTTATAAATTTGCCACAAAGCACCAGCTATTATGGCCCAACAAGCCGGCAAACAAGGTACCAAGCGTTCTAAACCATCTTATACCTACGCTATAATTAGTGTAACCATAACCTTGTTTATACTTGGGTTGGTGGCTAGTTTTATGCTCTACTCAGAGAGCGGCTCTAGGTATTTGGTTGAGCAGGTGGAGATAAATTTGGAATTAAAGGCCACCGCCAGCGAGGTAGATATATTGCAGTTGCAAAAGAAACTCGACAAAGAGCCTTATGTAAAGGCTAGCATGTATGTTAGCAAAGAAGAGGCTGCCAAGATAACTATGGACGAGCTAGGGGCCGATTTGAGTCTGCTTGATTACAACCCATTGTTTGCCAAGTTGGCACTCAATTTTAACTCTGAGTACTTAGCCCCTGATTCGTTGGAGAAAATAACTGCTGAGTTGGGAAAAAACCCATTAGTGGCCGATGTATATTATGACAGTGGTACCTTGGGCCTAGTGAGCAAAGGCGTAAAGCAGGCCGGAATTGTGATAAGCGTGCTTGGTTTGATGATATTGGTCATCTCGCTTACGCTTATCGACAATACCATAAGGTTGAGTATGTACTCAAACCGGTTTTTGATAAAAAGTATGCAATTGGTAGGTGCTACCCGTTGGTTTATTATTAAACCATTTATTGTACGAGGCCTTTTAAACGGGTTTATAAGCGGCACCTTCGCTATTATAGCGCTGGCCGGAGCCATTTATTGGTTAACGCAAGCCTACCCTAAATTCAGTATCGAAATTTCGTTAATGAAATTTGGTGTAGTGTTTTTAGGTGTAATGGCTGTAGGCTTGCTTATATCTACTTTCAGCACCTACCGTGCTGTTTCAAAATATCTTACCTTAAAATTAGACGAGCTTTATTAACTTTGATGCCATGAGTATTTCGCAAAGCCAAAAAAACGTGGTGGAAACCAATCCATCTGCCGCTGCCAACCAATTGAAAAGCAACCAGCCTATGTTTGGCCCCAAAAATTATGCCCTTATGGCTATTGGCGTGGCACTTATGGTGCTGGGATATGTACTGATGGTAGGTGGCAGTAGCGATGCCAACCCTGAAGTGTTTAATGCGGATGAGAAATACAGCACGGTTCGCATTACGGTGGCACCTATTCTTATTTTACTAGGTCTGGTAATACAGATACCAGCCATATTGTTACGCGCTAAGTAATGACCTGGTTCGAGGCCTTTTTATTAGGTATAATGCAGGGCTTAGGAGAGTTTCTGCCCGTAAGTAGTAGCGGCCACGTGGCACTCGGCGCCGAGTTGCTGGGCATCAAACAAACGGGTGAAGAGAATATGCTGTTTACCGTAGTTGTGCATGTGGCTACAGCCCTAAGTACCATTATTGTTTTCCGCAACGATATTTGGCAGATATTCAAGGGTTTGTTCTCCTTTAAGTGGAACGACGAGACCAAGTTCTCTTTGAAAATTATCATCTCTATGATACCCGCAGTATTCATTGGTTTGTTTTTCGAAGACCAATTGGATGAGTTTTTTGCTCAAGGCATGGCTATGTTTATCGGCTTTATGTTACTTATTACGGCACTGCTGCTGCTGCTAGCCGACAAAGCCAAATTTACAGGCAAGCCAGTGAGTTTCGGCAATGCGGTGGTAATCGGTATTGCACAGGCTATTGCCATACTGCCCGGTATTTCCCGTTCAGGGGCTACTATTTCCACCTCGGTTTTGTTGGGAGTGGATAGAGCCCAAGCGGCACGATTCTCGTTCTTGATGGTCATACCATTGATATTAGGCAAAATGAGTAAAGATATACTTGATGGTAAAGTGGCTGCTTCAAGCGACAATGCACTGCCGCTTGCTGTAGGGTTTATTACTTCTTTCGTTGTGGGGCTTTTTGCTTGTAGCCTTATGATAAAACTGGTACGCAATAGCAAGCTTAAATACTTTGCTTACTACTGCTTTGTAGCAGGCATACTTGCTATTATCCTAGGTTATTTCATAGCATGATTTTCTCTAAAGATTCCATCGATTTCGACTTCCAAGCTGGTAAGATCATCCTTATTGATAAACCGATGGAATGGACTTCGTTTGACATAGTGAGGAAGTTGAAAAATGCCACCAAAGCCAAAACTGGGCATGCTGGCACGCTCGATCCATTGGCAACTGGCTTGGTGATACTTTGCACCGGAAAACTAACCAAAGGCATACAAGAGTTACAAGACCAGGAGAAAGAGTATACGGGCGCTATTTGCTTGGGTGCCACGCGCCCATCTTATGACCAAGAAACGGACATAGACCAAACATACCCAACCGACCACATTACTCCCGAGCTAATAAAGCAAGCGGCCCTTCAATATACTGGCCAAATAAACCAAATGCCGCCCATTTTTTCGGCATTGAAGGTTGGGGGCAAAACCGCATATAACATGGCCCGCAAAGGCCAAGAGGTAATATTGCAGCCCAGGGCTATTACTATTTATGAGTTTGAGATAACCAGCGTTGACATGCCCCTAGTGCATTTTAGGGTGAAATGCAGCAAGGGCACTTACATACGCTCGCTGGCTTACGATTTTGGCAAGCTGCTGAATAGTGGTGCGTACCTGCACGACCTTAGGCGCACCCAAAGCGGAAGCTACCATGTTGATGATGCTTGGACAGTGCCCGAAGTAACCGAATATCTGTTTGCACACAAAGACCTAATTTTGCAACATGCGGGTATTCAGAAGCGTTGAGGGTTTGCCGGAGTTTAAGAACGGCGTGCTTACCATTGGCACGTTCGATGGGGTACACTTGGGCCACCAAGAAATCATCAAGCGCATTAACCAAGATGCTGCCGAAAAAAACGGCGAGAGCATTATCCTTACTTTTCATCCGCACCCACGTTTAGTAGTTAACCCAAACGATACTGGTCTTAAGTTATTGAACACCCTTGAAGAAAAGATAGCTTTATTGGAGCGATTTGGAGTGGATAATTTAATAGTGGCACCTTTTTCAATTGAGTTTTCGAAACTGACTGCCCGAGAGTATGTGGAAGATTTCTTGTGGAAAAATGTACGCCCCAAGAAAGTAGTAATTGGTTACGACCACCGATTTGGCAATAACCGTGAAGGTGACTTGGGGTTGTTTTTGGAAAAGGGCAAAGAACTAGGATTTGAGGTGGAGGAAATTGCCAAACAAATGGTTGATGACCTAGCGGTAAGCTCTACCAAGGTACGCACCGCCCTGGAAGCGGGCGATGTGACCCAAGCCAACAACCTACTAGGGTACGAGTATAGCTTGCACGGCACCGTGGTTGAAGGCCACCAAATGGGCCGAAAGCTCGGCTACCCAACAGCAAATATCCAACCCAACAACCCCAATAAACTGATACCAGCCAAAGGCGTATATGCTGTGCGCGTAAAGTTGGAAGAGCAGCTGCACCCAGCCATGATGAACATTGGCGACAACCCCACCTTTGAGGGCCGCAAGGCAAGTATAGAAGCTAATTTGTTCGACTTTGATAGGGACATATATGGCATGGAATTGGATGTAATATTTGTGCAGCGCTTGCGCAGCGAATTGAAGTTTGATAACATAGATGCCCTCATTAAACAGATGGCCGACGACGAAAAGGTATCGAGAAAGTTGTTATATTAGTTGAGCGAGTTACGAATTACGATTTGTGATTGTATTGTTTCGGCTTTTAGACAATTTTAAATTTTGAATTTTGAATTTTAAATTTTAAATTCTTCCCCCATGAAAAATCCTTTCCTGCAAACCATGCTAATTATGCTACTTACTATGGTAGGCACTGGCACCATCATAGCACAAAACCAAGTTGACTTGGACGATAAAATGTTTGGTGGCAATTGGTTTGATAGCATGGATGAGGCTAAGCAAAAGCCCAATGAAGTGTTTTACCTTGACCTGAGCTTGCAAAAGTTAAAGACTTTCCCAGTAGAGATTTTCAACTTTCCGAACTTAAAAGAACTGCATTTGCCGTTTAATTATTGGTCGAGTATACCGGCAACTGGTTGGGAGAAGTTGACCAAGTTGGAACTGCTTGATTTGAGCGGCAATTATTACCTAAACAAATTACCTATTGATGGCCTTGCGCAGCTTAAAGCGCTTAGAACCTTGCTGCTTAAAGACAATAAATTGAATGCCGGCGAGGCTGACAAGGTAGCCAAGGCGCTACCTAATGCCAAGGTTGAAACCAAGTAAAAAAAGGATGCAAACAATATTGATTATATTAACCATGGCCTTGTTGCCCGTGGGAGGATATGAACTAGAGGTTTATAAACATTGGGAAGCCAAAGATCAATTGTTTAGGGATAAAGAAACTTCCCCCATCTTCAACAAAAAGGAGCGTAAGAATTTTACGGGCATTAAGTTTTATGCTCCAGACAGCAGAATGGTGATAACGGCAAAGTATGAGCAGCTGACGGTGGAAGATACCTTGGAGTTTGTTACTTCATCTGGTAGTTTGAAATTTTACGCACAAGTTGCAAATTTGATATTCACCTTGGATAATCAAACCTTTTCTTTGCCCGCATATCAAGGTATTGAGCTGCGCAAAAAAGAAGAGTTTGAAAAGTACCTGTTCGTGCCATTTACCGACCTTACCAGTGGCAAAGAAACCTACGGTGGTGGCCGTTATTTAGATTTGGAGGTGCCCGATGGCGACTCGTTGGAAGTTGATTTCAACTATGCCTACAACCCATACTGCGCCTACACCGATGGCTACTCTTGCCCCATACCTAAACCAGAAAGCCGATTAAGCATTAGCATATTGGCGGGTGAAAAGGTATATCACTGATATAAAGTCTAGCTTAGTTTCTGCGGCCTTCTTTCTCGTCTTCAGCGTCTTGTATTTTACCGCTTAGTTGGGTAGTAAAGGCTTTCATTTCATCCAACACAAAGTTGTGCCCAGTGGCGCGGCGATAGGTCTCGGCCATGCTTACTAGGGTTTGAAGGAAATGGTCTTTCATTTCGTCCACATACATATCCTTGGTGTGCAAGTCAAAGCGCATGGTATTGTTCTCGTCACGGTCCCAAAACGAAAGCATCATACTTTTGGTGTCCCTTGCCTCGCTCATGCCAGCATCATCGGCTTCCCACAAAATGCGGTTGGGTAGCTTATTCTCATCCAATTCTACAGTAATAATTATCTGTCTGCGGGTATATTTATCAGAAGCCATACGCTGGTTTGTGCTATATTTAGGGGCAAAGGTAAAACTTTAGTTGTGAGGGGGGTGAATTGAAAATTTAAAATTCAAAATTAAAAATTGGTTGATGGTTGTTTTCAAGTCGCACCTTGAATAATGATCATGGTTGTTAACATTGCTTGCGAGATATTGAAAGGTCATTCTTTTTAATTTTACATTGGTACATTAGCAAATCGGTACATTGGTACATAAAATTCAACTCCATGGAATATAGAAGACTTGGCCGTAGCGGCCTTCAGGTAAGTGCCCTTTCGCTGGGCTCATGGCTTACCTTTGGCTTGCAAATTGGTGACGATGTTGCCGAAGAATTGATGACCGTAGCTTACGACAATGGCGTTAATTTTTTCGATAATGCTGAAGCTTACGCTGGGGGCAAATCGGAGATAGTGATGGGCAACATCCTTAAAAAGAAAGGGTGGGACCGCAGCACGTATGTAGTAAGCAGCAAAGTGTTTTGGGGCGGCACGCTGCCCAACCAAAAAGGTCTTAGCCGTAAGCACGTAATGGAAGCTTGCGATGCGGCATTAAAGCGCCTGCAGGTTGATTACCTCGATTTGTATTTCTGCCATCGCCCCGATATTAATACTCCTATTGCCGAAACAGTGTGGGCTATGCACCACCTCATTCAGCAAGGAAAGGTGCTATACTGGGGTACCAGCGAGTGGACGGCACAAGAAATAACAGAGGCGCACCTGGTGGCCGAAAAATATAACCTCATAGGCCCTTTGATGGAGCAGCCGCAATACAATATGTTTCACCGCCAGCGCTTTGAGGTGGAGTACTTCCGTTTGTTCCGCGATTGGGGCATGGGCAGCACTATATGGTCGCCATTGGCCAGTGGCTTGCTAAGTGGCAAATACAACCACGGCATGCCCGATGAGAAAACCCGACTAGACTTACCTAATCTAGAGTGGCTGAAAGAGCGCGTGCTGCAAGAAGAGAAATTGGAACAAGCGCGCAAACTAGAGACTTTAGCCAATGACCTTGGCACCACTTTGCCTCGCTTAGCCCTTGCTTGGTGCCTAAAGAACCCGAACGTGAGCACCGTGATAACGGGCGGCAGTAAGGCTAGTCACTTAAAAGAAAACCTTAAAGCCACCGAAGATGTTGCCAAACTTACCCCTGAGGTAATAGAGCAAATAGAAACCATACTGGGCAACAAGCCTAAGTTGGAGGTGTTTTAATTTGGTCGATGGTCGATAGTCCACAGTCCACGGAAAAAGTGTTTTGGCGAAATATGTAAGCTCCTCCTCCGGATTTTACCCTGAGTCTCGTTTCGAACGAGATCGAATGGGCAGGGGGAGGTTGTGAGGGGGTTGCTGAGTTGAGCAATGAATCCAAAAGCTACCCAACTACTATGTTTCAGCCGGCACCTTGCTCCGTGGCAGGGGATTGCCTCGTCGTGCCATTGCTGCGCAAGTGCACT
>CAIOSU010000509.1 GCA_903861055.1 uncultured bacterium | reverse complement strand
CGCGCATGCATTCCTAGACGACAAAACGATTTTCTAGCAAACTAATTACCTCACCCCAAACCTCCCCCAGTTCCTTAAAATAGATGGTGGTGGGGGTTGGTACAATCTCTTTTTTAGCTCCAGCTGCTAGATTATTGGCTACTCAAAAAGCCCATTTAACCTACCCGTTTTATAAACTGACGAAATAGATATTTTCCCTATTTTGGAACATGTTTGTTGACCCAGAACAAAAGCCACTTAAAAACATTATCCCCTTTGCCGATGCTGCAAAGGTTTGGGGCAAGGTAGCCCTCTATAGTTTTGGTGGCCCTGCCGGGCAAATTGCCGTAATGCACAAGTTTTTGGTGGAGGAAAAGAAGTGGGTAACGGAAGATGACTTCCTGCATGCACTCAACTATTGTATGTTATTGCCTGGCCCGGAGGCCCAACAGTTGGCTACCTATATTGGTTGGCTGTTGCATGGGTTCAAAGGCGGCTTGCTTGCTGGTTGCCTCTTTATTCTACCGGGCTTTGTGAGTATTTTGCTATTGAGCATTTTGTATGTATTGTTTAGCGATACGCTCCTCATTGAAGGGCTGTTTTACGGCATTAAGCCCGCTATACTGGCCATAGTGGTAGGAGCAGTATTGAAAATTGGCCAAAGGGCTTTAAAAACCCAAGCCATGTACATTATTGCGTTGCTGGCTTTTGTGTCAATCTTCTTTTTCAATGTTCCATTCCCATTTATTATTCTGTTTGCTGCGTTGGTGGCCCTCATTGGCGGGCGGCTTAATGAGAAACAGTTTTACGTCATTAAAGGCCATAAGGTAGGCGACCAACATACCAAACCCCAGCGGCCAAGTTTGCTGGCAACCATTGGCACCGCACTATTTTGGGGATTCTTATGGGTGCTGCCAATAGCAGCTATCCTGATGTTTGCAGGTGCCGAGAGCATTTTTTTTGCTGAGGCCACCTTCTTTAGTAAAACGGCAGTAGTTACTTTCGGTGGTGCATACTCCGTGCTGGCTTACATCTCGCAAAAAGCCGTGGAAACCTATGGATGGCTTAAACCTGGAGAAATGTTGGATGGCCTTGGCATGGCCGAAACTACGCCCGGCCCGCTTATACAAGCGGTACAATTTGTAGGTTTTATGGGTGCATACCGATTTCCCGGTACGCTCGACCCACTTGTGGCTGGCATTGTCGGTTCGGTAGTGGTCACGTGGGTCACCTTTGTGCCCTGCTTTTTGTTCATCTTTGTCGGCGCCCCCTATATCGAATATTTTAGGGGCAATAAGTCCATGAGCACAGCCCTCTCAGGCATTACAGCGGCGGTAGTAGGCGTGGTGCTCAACCTTGCCATCTGGTTCTCGTTGCATACTTTATTCAGTAGCCATTACGATTTTCAATATGGCCCCCTACAACTTTCTGTTCCCAATTTCCCGAGTATCGATTGGTATGCCGCTGGCATTGCCGCTTTGGCCTTTATCGTCTATTTCGGCTTTAAGCTAGATATGTTGAAAACAATT
>CAIOSU010000508.1 GCA_903861055.1 uncultured bacterium | reverse complement strand
GTACACATAATACGTACAAAAACATCCACCTTTATTGCCAATAGAAATAATAGTGTTCTGCCACCTACATGATGGATGGTTTCTCGTTTCAAACGAGACTCACCATGACACAGCGGAAAGGCAGAGCAAAAGCAAATATCCTTAATTTAATGACATTGATCTCCACCTTAAAAAGGGGAGGAGCCAAACGAAGTCACAATTACCATTTTCAAACTAGCACATTTTCAAATTGCCTAATTGAATTTACATCATCTTCTGGCGCTTGGTCAAGTAGGGTATCAATATCTGCGTGAAATCTTGACGGATGTCGGCCTCTACTAAGTCGATGCCATATTGGGTGCAGCGCAGGGCTAGGTTTTTGCGGTATTTGGCTAAGTGCTCTACATAAAAGTCTTTTACTTGGTTGCTTTGCAGCTTTACTTTATCGCCGGTCTCCACGTCCACAAACTCATAAGGGCGGTTCTCAAAGTCAAAGTCCACTTCGGTTTCCTTATCGTGCACATCAAACATGATCACTTCGTGCTTGTTGTATTTTAAGTGCTGCAGGGCCGAAAACAGTTCTTCTTGTTCGTTCGAGTTGTCCATCATGTCGCTGAAAATAACCACTAGCGAGCGCTTGTGCACATTTTCGGCAATTTCGTGTAGGCACTTGGCCGCATTGGTTTTGCGGTTGCGCTTGGGGTTTTGTAGCATTTGCTCCAGGTACGAAAACAGCAACTTGTAGTGCACCATTGTTGAGCGGGTAGGGGTGTGCTGCTCTACTTCGTCGGCAAATAGGCTCAGGCCAAAGGCGTCACGCTGGCGTTTCAATAAGTATATCAAAGCTGCCGAGGCCATGATGCTGAACTGTAGCTTGTTGTTTTCAGTACCTTCTGGGTAATACATGCTCGATGAGGAATCGATAACCACTTGGCAACGCAGGTTGGTTTCTTCTTCGTAGCGCTTGGTGTATAGGCGACCACTGCGGGCATATACTTTCCAATCGAGGTTTTTCACCGAATCGCCAGGGTTGTATAGGCGGTGCTCGGCAAACTCAACCGAAAAACCATGGAACGGGCTTTTGTGCAAACCCACTATAAACCCCTCAACTACTTGGCGGGCCAATAGCTCCAGATTGTCGAATCGGCGAAGGGTACTGAGTTGGGTTGCGTTTAAATCCATGTTTTTTAGGTACGATTTACGATTTACGAAGTACGATTGTATTTGTATTGAGGTAAATTTAGCAAGTTATTGCCATAACCCCGTTTTTAGTATTAACGCTGAGGGTGGTATTATGTTATAATAAACTGGGTATTTAAACATTATTCGGGAACATATCATCAGTAAGCCCCAACGGGGCTTTATATTGCTAGCGTCGGGCAATGCCCGGCGAACGAAATGGGTTTCCGGAAATGCAATTTGTTTATAGGGCATCGCCCTATACTAATAGTATATGGACCCCTTTGGGGTCTAACGTGTTCCGAGGAAAAAATGGATACCCAATGCTTGCTACTAGCGCAAAAAATCCCCCGCAATTTCCATCACGGGGGACTTTATATGTTCAAGCCAAAGACAACTTTAGCTATTCAATTTATCCCAAAAGGGCTTTCAATTTTTGCTCTAGCACAGCTTTAGGCACAGCGCCAACTTGCTTGTCAACTACTTCGCCACCTTTGATAAACAAGATGGTAGGAATATTGCGGATGCCATATTTTGCCGAAATGCCCGGATTGTCGTCAACGTTTACTTTGCCAATTACGGCTTGTCCAGCGTATTCGTTAGCAAGTTCTTCTACAAATGGTCCTACTACGCGACAAGGGCCACACCATTCTGCCCAAAAATCGACGATAGATACTTTGTCGGAAGCCAAAACTTCGGTGTCGAAGTTTGAATCTGTCAATTGTAATGCCATGTTATTGTTTATTTGTTTGTGGGGTACATAAATACGGTAATAAAACCAAATAATCAAATCAAGGTTTAGAAAGTTCCAATCTAAAATTCAAAGAGAAGATAAGAAATAACAAATGAGAGACCGGAATTACTATAGATTGCTTTGCGCTTGCAAAGGTTCATTGGGTCTTACATCTGTTATCTCACATCTTTCATCTTCAATTATCTCATTTTACTTACTTTTGCCGCCCAGCATGAAGTTACCCGAAAACATAGAACCTACCTTAACCGACAGAGAGGTGCCGCGCATTAAGGCGCTGCTGAACGAAAAGTTGGCGCAGTATAACCAACATTCGTTTATCGAGGCCGACCCCATTAGCATTCCGCACCGCTATACCAAGCAAGCCGATATTGAGATAATGGGTTTTATGGCGGCAGTATTGGCTTGGGGGCAGCGCAAAACCATCATTAATAAGTGTTTGGAACTGGATGAATTGTTTCATGGCGCGCCGCACGATTTTATGTTGCACCATACCGATGCCGATTTGAAAACCCTGCTGCACTTTAAGCACCGCACCTACAACGCTACCGACTTGCTGTATTTCGTGGAGTTTTTGAAACAACACTACCAGCAGCACGAAAGCCTAGAAACGGCATTTAGCAAACATTTAGGACCAAACGATGGGCATGTAGGCAAGGCGTTGGCCGGTTTCCACAACTACTTTTTTAGTTTGGAGGATGCCCCGCACCGCACCCGAAAGCACATACCTACGCCTGAGCGCGGCTCGGCGTGTAAACGGCTGAATATGTACTTGAGGTGGATGGTGAGGCAAGATATCAATGGCGTTGATTTCGGAATTTGGCAACAAATTAAACCCTCGCAACTGCTTTGTCCATTGGATTTGCACGTAGAACGCGTTGCCCGCAAGTTGGGTTTAATAACCGAGAAACAATCTAATTTTAAAACCGTATTAGAGTTAACGGCTAACCTAAAGTTAATGGATGCAAATGACCCCGTGAAGTATGATTTGGCTTTGTTTGGCATGGGAGTAATGGAAGGCATTAAATAGTTGTTTATGCCGACCTTTTATCAAGTAAGTGGTTTTTGTTAGCTTTGTTGTTTGCGTTTAAAAGTCATCTCAATTGTCAGATACTATATTACAAGAGACGATAAAGCTACTTTCTGGCGATTTAGAAATAGATCGCCAGTATTTTCCAGTGGTTGAAGAGGAGACAGAGGCTTGGGTGCAGCTACGCAAACTAGTTGCCGAAAAGATACTGTACCTGATGGAAAACGACGTGGAGCAACTTAAATATATACTGTACCGCTTAGACATAAACGAACTTAAAGTAAAAACGGTATTATCAAAATCGCCTTTTGGGGAGGCAGCGGATGGAATTGCAGAATTGATATTGAAAAGGGAAATGGAAAAGGCTCAGACCAGGCAGCAATACGGCTCAGGAAAGGGTAATTGGTTAGATGTATAAAAGGATTGGTTTTGGAAGCATTGGGCTTTGAGCGGATGTTCAGTTTTAGCGATTTGGGATTATTGGCCTTGTTCCTAGCAAGTGCTTTTTGTGTAATTGTATTGTTTCGTATTTTTAGGGTAATGGAAAAAGGCACTTGCCCGAGTTGCGACGGAAAGCTCACTCGTAAAAAACGCGATTCTGGCGATTTTTTGGTTATTGTCCTTACTTTCGGAATTCTGCCGTTTAAAAGGTATAAGTGCCTTCAATGTGGTTGGGAAGGCCTTCGTTGGCGCAAACGCAAAGAAGTAAATAAGGGGCCAAGGCCATAATGAACAAGTAATATCTAGCTGCTGATTGTTAGATAACCGTATTCCAAATTTTAGTATCGGCCACCAAACCGTGGCGGATGTCGCTCAACTTGTTTTTCACTTTTATCATAAAGTTATCATCGTTCCAGCTAGGTAGTTGGTAGCTTTTACCATTTACCGAAATGGATTGAATTGGTGCTACTACTGCTGCAGTTCCAGCACCAAAGGCTTCCGAAACGCGTCCTTCGCTTAGCGCGGTTTCCAGCTCTTCAACGGTTATACGGCGTTGTTCGGCTTTCATGCCCATTTCGGGTGCAAGGGCAAGTATTGAGTCGCGGGTTACGCCATCCAATATGCTGGTAGACAGTGGTGGAGTAGCCAAAACACCGTCCATTACAAACATTACGTTCATGGTTCCGGCCTCGTCTAGGTACTTGTGCTCTTTGGCATCGGTCCATAATACTTGGTCAAAACCTTGTTGGCGAGCCATTTGGGTGGGTAAAAACGAGGCTCCGTAGTTTCCGCCGCATTTAGCATAACCGGTTCCACCCTCGGCGGCGCGCACATATTCGGTTTCTATTTTCATATTAAGCGGCTTGGCGTAGTATGGACCTACGGGGCTGCTCACTATCATAAACAGGTACTTGTCTGATACTTTTACACCAAGTCGTTGCTCAGTGGCAATCATAAATGGGCGCAGGTACAAGGCACCACCTTCTGTATCAGGTATCCATGCTTTATCTATCGACACCAGTTTTTTCAAGCCTTCTTTGAAAATATTTTCTGGTATAGCTGGCATGCACATGCGTTCCAACGATTTTAAAAACCGGTTATAGTGCTTATCCACTCTAAAAATAGAAACGTTGCCATCTTGCATTTTAAAAGCCTTCATGCCCTCAAATACCGTTTGTGCATAGTGCAGCACAAGGCTAGTTGGGCTTAGGCTAATTTCGCCAAACGGAACGATACGGGGTTGGCCCCAAGCACCGTTTTCGTATTCGGCAAGCAACATGTGGTCGGCAGTATGTTTACCAAACTCTAAGTTGTTGAAATCTATTTCAGATAAGCGCGAGTGAGTTGTTATACCAACGGGAATATCAATAGGTGGGGTCATGATAAGCGTGTTGTTTGCAACGGTAAAGTTAGCTTTTTATAGGGGCATACCCGCTTTTTTGAGCGGATATTCCATTTTTATATCGCTGCGTGCATACAACTTCTCGGTTTGTGGTATCTCAATCCAACCCAAATTCTTATAAATGCCAATGGCCGTTTTTAGGCTCGTGTTGGAGTATAGTATGAGCCTGTGGGCCTTCATTTCCATGGCTTTTACAATAGCTGCTTGACAAAGCAATTTGCCGTATCCTTTTCCTTGATGTGCCTCTTCAACGGCCATTTTGGTCATTTCAAATACGGCATCGCCCGAATATTTTAGCGCAACTACGCCTATGGGCAGTTGGTTTTCTAAGGCCACTAATATGGCCCCACCCGGCGCTAAAATGTGCGTATCGGGGTCGCCTAGTACTTGCTCATCCAAAGGCTCCACCCAAAAGTACTGCTCTAGCCATGCGCGGTTCAATCGGCCAAAAGCTTCTTGGTGATGTGGTTGGTAAGGCACTATCTTAAATGTTGCCATAGCTATTGGGGTTGTGGCGCAAATTTCGGGAAAGAATGGCAGAATAAGTTCCTATTGAAGGGTATGTAACTTCAGATTTGGCTTGCCACCAATTGCTCAAATCCCTATCTTCATAGCAAGATGCAACACCAAGCCATACCATTACATAATTTTACACAAGACGACGCTACCAGCATTCCGTTTAGGTATTTGGCTTTGGAGTTAAAGAATGACCACGATGCTTCGGTGCCACACCGGCACAATTATTATGAAATCTTTGTCTTTAAGCAAGGTGGTGGTACCCACGAAATAGATTTCGAAACATACGCTATCGAACATAATTCCATTCATTTTGTGTCGCCGGGCCAAGTGCACCATGTAAAGCGATTGGTAGGTTCATTTGGGCATATTATCTTCTTCTCACGCGATTTCTTTTTGGTGTCGCCTCAGCAGCAGGCACTATTAAGCGAATTGTCGTTCGTAAATAATAATGGTGCATCGCCAGTTATTCAATTTACCCCTTCCGAAATGCAAGGGTTGCAGCCTATTTTGCAGGCATTGCAAAACGAGAGTACCCAGCGGATTGATTATTATGAAGAGGCCATACGACAATATTTAAGTTTATTACTCATTGAGTGCCGCAGGCGGGCGCCAGAAGCAATTATCCAAACCCCAAGTGCCGAGGCCCAGCTTTGTAGGGAGTTTAAGAACTTGCTAGAAAAACATTTTACTGTGCAGCATAAAGTGCAGTATTATGCCCAAGTATTGAACAGCACACCCAAGGCACTAAATCAAGCCTTAACCAAGTACACGGGCAATACGGCCAGTACATCAATATTTAACAGGCTTACATTAGAAGCCAAACGCTTGCTGCGGCACAGCACCTTGTCTGTGAAGGAGATTGCCTACTTTTTAAACTATGACGATCCGGCTCATTTTAGCAAGTTTTTTAAGGCTCAAACCGGCGTGTCCCCTGCCGAATTTAGGGATGCGTAGCCCAATTGTACAAGCTTGCGGCTCTATTTTACATGGGTTATTAAATAATTTGTTTTCATCTTTGGCCTACAACAATAATCCAAGCTATGAAAACATTTGTACTGACTGTTTTACTCGCCCTGCTCATGCCAATTGCTAGCCAAGCACAAGTAGTAAACGGCGATTTTGAAGACCTAAACGATACACTTGCCGCCGATTGGTACACGGGCGATTTTGGCGCCGGCCTTAAAACCAGTTATGTTCAATCGGGCACTTATGCCTTTGCCGTATGGAATTGGTATTATTATAGCAAAGGGTTTGCAGTAAATGGCGAAACACAGGGTTCGCAATTCGGGCAAATGCCAGGCTCGGGCACTCCATCAACCGAAAAGGCACTGCGCCTAACTGGCTACTACTATTATGATACAACTGGTACCGATACCAACAACGATTCGGCGCTAATTACCGTGTCATACCGATTGTGGGATGCCACTAACAGCAGATATGATACTGTAGCATTCGGTATCACTTATTTGCTACCAACAGCTGGTAGTAGCCCAGTTGCTTTTTCGATGCCTATTAATGATTTATCTGCGGGTGTTAACCCTGATACGGTGTTAATTTACATCCAATCGAGCCTAAATGGTTTTTGCGATGCCAACGGAAGCGGCAATTGCTTGTACTTGTATGTAGATGATTTGAAACTAGAAAGTACCACAGGTGCAGTCGATATTATGGGGCAGTTTAGCCAACTGCAACTGCACCCCAACCCAACGAGTAACATAGTTAGCATAAAAGCAGCGAACGATGATACGGAATGCCGCTTGTATAACATTGCGGGTGCCTTGGTTCATACTGCAACCCTATCGCAAGGCGATAACCATATCGATGTATCTACTTACCCAGCAGGTATATATGTGGTTGAGATAAGTGAGCAAGGACAGGTACTAGGCAGAGAGAAGTTAGTGAAGCAATAATAGATATGCTCCTTATAGCGAAAACTCGTAGGTAAGGCAATCATTGGCTTGTATGCTTATGGTATCGCTCCAAAGATACGATTGCCCAGTAAGGGTTTGAGCGCTTACTATGTGAGAGCCTATGGGGCGGTCTAGTCTTACAATTCCGACACCATTTACACACCCTGGGTTGATGTCGTAATATTGTTGAATGGTATCTACAATTACGCCATCCAAGGAAACCTCAATGGCACAGCACGAAACGCTCGACCAGAAACTAACGGTACCATTGTACAAGCAACTACCATCGCTTACATTGGCTTGCGGGTCGTAGTTGCTTGAGTTTGGGTCGGTGCAGCCACGATATATACAATTGCCATCGTTGCGCTGTGCAAAAGGGTCGTAGTTTTCTGCTGCAGGGTCGGTGCAACCACGGTCGGCACAGCCTGTGCTAAACACCACTAATGCCAAAGCAAACAAAGTGAGCGGGAGTATGTACTGTTTCATTTCAAAAGTATTGTGCGGTTAGTTACCTATGAATAAACAAATATCTTGCCAATTTCAGCGTAAGGTTTGAGAGCGGTGAGTGAGAGCAAATGGACTTACTTTACCGCCAGCAATACTTGCCATGCTGCTGCTACATTGTCTTGTTCTAGCAACTGTTTTGCCAGTTGGTGTGCTTCGGCAATGCTACAATTGGGTGGCAAAAGCTCTTGCCAGTTATAATTAGGGTCCGCTTCTGGTATTGCCTTTACATTAGCCAGCCTTGCCAACTCATTACCAGTTAGAGTATCGCTATGCCTTATGTATTCGGGTAGTTTATCAAATCCAATAACGATTTCGTTTACGGGTTGGTTTAGCTCAAACACTGCATCGCCACTGGCACGGCAATAAAAGTTGGCACCCATGCGGGCAACTAAGTCAATTTTATGTGGGTCAATTTTACCATTTGCGCCAAGCACACTTTCGTGCACGTGCATTTTTACAATCTCGCAAATAAACAAGTTTCCTGCGCCGCCCTCGGTACCTAGCGCTACAATATCCTTCACTTTACACTCCATCTGCACTGGCGATTCGGCCACGCGGAGCGGTTTCACCAAATCGGAAGGAATGGGTGTAAAGCCCGCCTTTTCAAACTCGTTAATATCACTCGGGTACTCTATGCTGGCAAGGGCCATTTGGCGGACCATGTTGTAGCTCACAACATTTATTACAACCTCCCTGTTGGCTTTAATGTTGGCCAAAGTGTCTTTAGTACTGTTATCTCGCACCCGCACATTACTAGAGAACACTAACGTAGGCGGGTTAGAGCTGAAGGAGTTGAAGAAACTATAAGGGGCCAAATTTGGCACGCCGTTGTTGTCAATGGTACTAGCAAAAGCGATGGGGCGTGGGGCTACTGCATGCAGCATCCAGCCATGAAACTCACTGGTGCTTATCTCCTTTGGATCGATGGTAATCACGCTGGTTTGTGTTTTAGTGCCAGTATTGAGAAGTTCTCTTTGCTAGGCACTATTATATTTTGCAACAAGCCGAGGCCTGTTATCTCCATCTCTACCACATCGCCAATTTGCAACCATTGTGGGGTAGCGTTAGGGTCTAGGCGCTTGGCTGTGCCATTTAGCTCCAAAAAGCAGCCTGTTCCTACCGTTCCCGAACCAATAACGTCGCCCGGCATCAAATCAACACCATAAGCAGCGCGCTCTATTATTTCGGCAAAGGTCCAGTCCATGCTATTCATGTTGCCTTCACTCACTTGCTTGCCATTAACTAGGCATTTCATTTCTAGGTTGTAGTTGGCACCAGTGTGTCCTGGTTTAGGGGATGTTTTGTAAGGTTCCAACTCTTCGGGCGTAACCAACCACGGGCCTAGCACGGTACAGAAATCTTTGCCTTTGGCAGGGCCTAGGTTCAGTTTCATTTCTTCCATTTGCAGCACTCGGGCACTCATGTCGTTCATTATCATAAACCCCGCAATATACTCATCGGCTTCGGCGGCAGTTATGTTGCGAGCATGTTTGCCAATAACAATGGATACTTCCAGCTCAAAGTCGAGGCCATTTAGGTGGTCGGGCATCACGTCAATTTCGCCAGGGCCGTATATGGCGTTGTGGTTGGTGAAATAGAATATCGGGTATTCGTCAAATTCGGGTATCATTTCCAAGCCACGGTTTAGGCGGGCAGCAGCTACGTGCTGGCGGAACGCATAAGCATCTCGGCAAGAGGTTGGGTGCGGCACCGGTGCTAATAGTTCTATGTTGCTCACGTCCATGCCTTTCACTTTTACCTGTCCGGCTCGTATTTTTTTCTCTAGGCTTTTGGCCAATTGCATCGATTCGTCGCCATCAAAAAGAAAATCGGCCATATTATCAGCCAAGCGCCTATCTAGCTGTTGGGTGTCGTAGGCTTTGCCATCCACTAATATTGCCAAGCGGTCTTCTTCGTCTTCAGAAAGGTATGAAATCAACTTCATTGAAATGCAGGTTTAGTTACCTTACAAAGCTATGGAATTTCTAGTCGACGCTGGGAGGCTTTAATATGATAAGGCAAATTTGTCAGTTAGACTTTGGTTATACCGGCATTGTATATTCTTAGGGCAGTTAGTACTATCATCATTGCATTTCAATACCTTTGCTGTGCCTCCCAATATGAGCAACCTCCTCCCTAAACATAACCCCTACGAATCCCTTAAGGTAAAGGAGTTTAGATACTTTTTGGCCATGCGGTTTTGTATTACGCTGGCTATACAAATACAGAGCGTGGTAGTGGGCTGGCTGGTGTACCAAATTACTGATAGCAAACTTTTGTTGGGCACCATTGGCCTTACCGAAGTGATACCCAGCATTGCGTTTTCGTTTTTGGCAGGGCACGTAGTTGATAAGGTTCACCGCAAGCGCATTATTGTAATGGCCACCAGCGCACTGGTGCTGTGCTCGGTGCTGTTGTGGCTGTATACCTTTGATTATTCCAGAGGTATATTCGGCGACAATGTATATCCTATTTTTATTGTCATATTTATTACTGGCATAGCCCGCAGTTTTTTGGGGCCAGGCATGTTTGCATTTATGCCCCAGTTGGTAGGCAAAAAACAGTTTCAGAACGCGGTTACTTGGAGCAGCGCTAACTGGCACATAGCCTCGGTAGTGGGGCCAGCATTGGGCGGCTTGCTTTATGGTTTTGTGGGCATACAGACCACATTTTTTATTCAAATGGCATTGGTGGCCTTATCGTTGGTGTTTATTGCTATGGTGGCCGCTAAGCCGTTGCCCGAAAGCGTAAAAACCAACCAAACCGAGGGCATAGGGCAGCGCCTTACCGAGGGTTTACGGTTTGTGTGGCACAATAAAATTATCCTCAATGCTATTTCATTGGATATGTTTGCTGTTTTGTTTGGGGGGGCAGTAGCATTATTGCCCGTGTTTGCCAACGATATATTGATGATTGGCCCCGAAGGGTTAGGTATATTGCGTGCCGCCCCGGCTTTTGGCGCGGTGCTGATGACCTTCTTTTTGGCCCGGTTTCCCATTAGGCAACATGCTGGGCGCAAAATGCTGGTGGCCGTGGCAGGTTTCGGAATTTGCATTATCGGTTTCGGACTTTCGCCATGGTTTGGGTTATCGTTGTTTATGCTTTTTCTAAGCGGTGTTTTTGATAGTATCAGTGTAAATGTGCGCAGTACCCTGTTGCAAATACATACCCCCGAGCACATGAAAGGGCGTGTGTCGGCGGTAAATAATGTTTTTGTAGGTTCATCAAACGAACTAGGTGAGTTTGAATCGGGCATTACAGCCCATTGGTTTGGCACAGTGCCAGCAGTTGTGTTTGGTGGCTGCATGACATTGGTTGTAGTAAGTATTACGGCTGCAAAGGCCAAGGTTTTGCGTAACTTGCATCTTGAAGCTGACGACAAATAACAAGTTTGAAATGAGAAACACCCTTCCCCAATTGGTTTTGGTTGCCTTGGCAGCTATGTTTTGTTTGGCATCCTGTAAGGATAGTGGCTTGCCGCTGCAACATGCAGCCAACTGTGTATACAAAACCCCCGAGCAATTGGCTCAGAGCTTAGCTCTTTGCTTGCGAGACGAGGATTATAATTGTGCCCAAAACTATTTGCCTGGCGTAGGCAATGTTTTAAAGCTTAAGGCTACTACCGAAGGTGAGGATACTGCCAATTTCGGCTCCAAGGCCGACCATTTGCTGGTGGTGGCTTTGAAAAAGGATATGGCCAGTTTGCGTGCCGAAATTGTAGCCAAAGGTGGCGACTTGGCCAAACTGAAGCTTGAAAAAACTACCCAAACCGAGAAGGATGCCATATTGAAAATGGTAATGTACCTTAGCGCCGGCGAGCTTAAGTTTACCATGGAGCCTGTTGGTCTTTTCAATAGTGAGGGAAGCTGGTATATATTAGGCTCTAGATTTACAACCACTTTTGAGTAACCTTTCTTATG
>CAIOSU010000507.1 GCA_903861055.1 uncultured bacterium | reverse complement strand
TTTTTAGCAGCGTTTGCAATAATCAATTTCTAGCGAAAAGGCTACAGGCAATATTAACGGGTTAAGTAAAAGCAGCCCACCCTTTGATATTGGCTAGTTATAAGTAATTATACGTACCCTTAAACTAAAAGATAAAACAAATTAAGTAATTTTCATCCGTTTTTGTGCAAAATTGACATTGTTATAAAAACATTAATAGTTCTGTAATATTTACTATCAACGTAATTACTCGCTACAACTATTAATCAAAATGTAAAGCTAATGCTTTAGTTTTCAATATTTTAAGGTTGAAATAAAAGTGTATTGTTTTGGGTACATGTATAATAAGTTATCCAAATTGTTGTAACAAGTGATTAAAAGTGATTTTTACAATGAATAAAGTGTACTATTCAAGCACACTTGCCAACCATAACCCACAAACAAACCACTGAATCAGGGTATGTTATTGGTTCTGGAACTAGCGTACTCAAATTGTCGCTATTTTTGTTCAAAATATTGCCCAATGAAATATGCTTGGTTATTCATTTTGTTGCTTGCCAGCGCTTGCGATAAAAACACTCCTAACAAGGACGATACTCTCGACCCCATAAACGATACCACCAACGTATTGGGCTATGGCATTTTGAGTGACTTTTCGGGGATTTGGGATGGCCCGGTAACCTCTACAACCCCACTAGGTAGCTACCCTGAATGGATAGTTGATTTTAGGCCTGTATCGCCAGCCCAGCTTTCGGGCAAGGCCGAACTGGATACCGTAAACGATATTTTTATGGGCTTTTTTATAGCCAAGTTGGAGCAAAAGTACGTTATGGCTTTTCGCAATGGGGGTGGGTTTGCGGGTCAGCAACGGGTAAGCTATGCCCGCTGCGATAGTAGCTACAGTAGCGGATTGGAGCGGTACTATCGGTTTGTTGATTTTAAGGCTGGCGTGAACCGCCTGTTTGTCGAGTTTCGCTTCAGAAACGATAGCGTGTACATGCAGACCTTTACCAATAAGTATAACTCGCTTTCGGCACCAACATTGCACATGCAATGGAACGCAAAGCGCGTTGACACTTCGTCGGTTGCAGCTAGCAAGCAGAATTTTAATTTCCCTCAAAAACAGGAGGTGAAAGACTTTACGACTACGTTTGATAACCTAACCGAGGCAGTATATTACGGCAACCAGGTCGATCCCTATCCGCAAACAGAACATCCTTATCTGGGGCAAACCAATGTTACCTGTAGCTTTGGCGGTGCAGTGCAAACCCAAGCTGGAGCGCAGGTCATTGTCATTATCACCACTCAGCCGTTGTTTAGCGGGTTTCAATATATGCCTGCAAATCTAAAATATCGATCTCGATATGTACTGCTCACGGGCGCGCAAGCTAGCAGCTACCAGTTTGATTATATGCACCCAGGCAGTTATTATTTGAACGTAATTTATGATACTGATGCTGATTTTATCCCTCAGCCTGGAGAGTTTATCCAGTTTCCTTTCGATAAGCCATTTACCCTGAGTAGCAATGGTATTGTTGATTTGCAATCGACAATAAATACGCTGATACCATAATGCTTTTACCTTTATAGTTTGGCAATATGGATGTTTTGATAACCTTAAACAATAAGCCTAGGTTGCTGGTTAGATGTTGGGGATAATGCAATTCCTACTTTTAAAAGAAGATGAGGAGCCTAAATGCTATTATCTTTGCACAAAGCTTGTAAGCTATGAGGATGTCAGTAATACGCAAGGCTCACTTTAATGCCGCACACCGTTTGTATAGGCCCGATTGGAGCATGGAAAAGAACAATGAGGTTTTTGGCCTTTGCAATAATGTGAATTTTCATGGGCACAATTACAACCTTGAAGTGAAGGTAACTGGCGAAGTTGACCCGGAGACGGGTTATGTAATCGATTTGAAAATAGTAAAGGATATTATTGATGCCGAAGTGGTTGAGCGATTTGACCACCGAAACCTGAATTTGGATGTAACCGATTTTGCGGAGCTAATACCTACCGCTGAGCACATTGCTTATGTTATATACAACCGCATTAGGGCTGAACTACCTACGCAATACGATTTGCACATTAAGCTTTTCGAAACGGAACGCAATGTAGTGGAGTATCCCGTTTGATCCTCTTATTTTTTTATCGTTAGTTTCTTGGTTTCTGAATGGTCGTTTACACGCAATGTGTAAAAATAGACGCCCTCGTTTATTACCGAAACATCGAATGGAATGTTATGGTCGCCTGCAACTAGGTTTCCATTTACCAGCTCTTTCAACTGAATGCCT
>CAIOSU010000506.1 GCA_903861055.1 uncultured bacterium | reverse complement strand
TTTGGTCAATCCAGCTACTTACCAGGTTCGATCCGTTCTTCAGCACCTGCCCGTCGGCCATTACCCACAACTGCGTTACGTTTGGCAACACCGATGGCGTAAAACGGTAAAACTGCATTACGTTGCTCGTGATGCTGTCGTTGCAAACGTTAAAGGCGCTTACCTTGTAGTAATAGGTGTTTTGCGAATATGGTATGGTGGCCGTGCTATAAGTCGTTTGGGTTAATACCGTGTTTACTATCGGGTTGGTAAAGTTGCTATTGGTTGATACCTGTAGCCTATACCTCACTGCATTGGCCGAGGTTTGCCACTGGAAAACTATGGTTGGTGCAGTTATGTTTAGGCCGTTTGGTTGTGGGGCCGTAAAATCAAAAGAACCTGGAAGCGGAGCGGTATTGCTTACCGTTACGTTTTTAACAATGGTTGCCGAGCAGCCTAATTGTGAGCCAACTGTTAGGCTTACTGGGTAAGTACCCAAAGTAGTATAAGAGGTTTGCGGATTGTTGAGGTTTGAAGTGGTTGTGTTGCCAAAATCCCAGCTCCAGGATGTTATCTGGTCTGGCGATACGGCGGTGCTGGCATCAAAGAACAGGGCAGGGGCGTTAATACAGGCCAAGGTATCATTAAACCTAGCCGTAATGGCTGGCCTTACGATTACTTGTTTGGTAATAGGCGAGCTGATACAACCACTATCGGATGTGGAGATTAGTATGGCGTTGTAAGTGCCGTCTGCCAAATAAGTGTGCATGGGGTTTTGCACCGTATCGGTATCAGTGTCGCCAAAGCTCCATTGCCAATTGTTTACCGCGTAGGGCAATGGTATGGTGCTGAGGTCGGTAAATTGGGTAGGCGTACCCAGGCAAATCGTATCGAACGAAAAGTTTGAGATAGGCCCGCTGCCGGTAATGTTTACAGGTGCCGTAAGGCTTGCCGTGCAATTGTTGGCATTGGTTACCGTTACCTGATAATTACCTGTAGTATCTAGAGTTATGGTAGGTGTGTTGGCATTTGTTGACCAAAGGTAATTGCTTACCAAACTGGCACCCGCCGATAAGCCTAAGCTGTTGCCTGAGCAAAGAGAGGTGTCAGGGCCAGAAAGCAGGGCTACTTTGTTTTGAAACGAATCGATACTGAATGTAACTGTGCTAGAAACTAAGCTGCAACCACTGGTATCGGTTACGGTTACACGGTAAGTTCCGGGTGTGCTTATGGTTATGGAACTGGTATTGGCTGCTGGGCTCCAGTTAAAGGTGTAGGTGCCCGATGGCAGGCCGGTGTTCCAGGTAGTGCTGCCGCCTAGGCAAATAATAGGGTTACCGCCAAAATTGGGGTCAGGCATTTTTACGATAATGGTATCCGCCGATACACGGCCGAAAATATCGGTTACCGTTACGGCGTAAGTTCCGGGGGAGGTAATCACTTTTGTAGCCGTGCTGCCCCCTCCCGACCAACTGTAAGTGCTGTAGCCTGTTCCTGCCCTTAGGGTAGTGCCGCAAAAGCCATAAGCAAAGGCCGTATCGGCGCCAAGGGTAACTGGCGGGTAGTACTTATCCATTACGTATTTCTCCTGTATCTGCCTTATTGAGTCGGTAAAAGCGCGGTCGTAAAAGAACATCTCGGCTATGTCGCCATTTAGCGGTATCACTTCGTTTACGTCCGAGGCATCATTATAGGCCCCTACCAAAAAGCGGAATGTAGAGTTAATGGTAACGGTTGCAGCATCAATACCTGTAGCCGGGCTACCCACGTTAAACCCATTAATTCTCAGGTTCAATATCAAGGCCGAGCGGTCCACCACGGTCATTATCAGCTCGGTAGCACCGCCCGCGCGCACCAAGTTGGTCTCTTTTAGAATATTGCCATGGTTGAAAAATTTAAGCCTCGGCGATTCGTAAAACAACGCATACCTATTCCCTTGCGCGCCAGCTATTGCTTTGGCATAATAGGCACCCGTGTTGGTGTTTGATTTTCCGAAAACAACAGCTGTGCGGCTATTGGTATTAATATCCAATACATCCCCTCCCGAAAGTGCATCGCTGCCATCAAACCTTACCACGGGCCTGCCATTAAAGCCATTGGCTACAAACAAAGGTTGTTTAGCTGGGTTCGCTTGGCTTACGTTATTGTTTAGTCCGCTCCTATCAGTCCACTGGGTAACCCTATTGGTTACATCCACGTTTATCGGTCCATCGGCGCTTATCCAAAATACTAAGTCGGGGAAATCGGGTGGCGAAAACAGTCCAAACTTCCAAGCAACGCTCCATGCCGATGTGCCACCGGGTGTGTTGGCGCGCACCCTCCAAAAATAGTATATACCGCCCGGAAGTGTTGGTAAAGCGAGGCTTGGTTGGGCAAGGGCCGAAACAGTGGTAGACGAGGTAAAGGTGGCATTGTTGGCATATTCTACGTCGTAGGTAGTGGCCGCGGGCACGGTATTCCACCTAAGGGTAACGGTGTTTTGAACAATTACATTCTGGCGTGGCAAATAAGGTGCAGGTATCAATACTTGTGCGAAAAGACCTGCACCGATTAGTGAAAGTATTAGAGTAGCTATAGTTGTAATGTATATTCTCATATCGACGAGGTATTGCCTAATACAAATTTAATGATAAAAGAACTTGCTTAGTTTGCCAATTAACCAACAGCTATTTTGTATTGTAATATTAAGTGCACACTGTAATTTGCGGTTTATTTTCGAGGTTGTAATCTTTGTTATAGTTACAAAAACGGCAGATGGTAGCTTCCTTTTTACATGACAGGCAGTCGAGGCAGAAGGATGCATATGCGCTAAATACGCGCAGGTTTAGGTGGTGTGTTGTATAGCTCTTGTTTGGTAATTGGGAGATACTAAAATTTGGCAAAAGCATACTCAGCCAATAAAGCCCGGAATTGACTTAGGCTGCACAATCTAATGCTACGACAGCAACCTTGTAGTAGCATTAAAGTTGGATGATTGGGTTGGCATTGCAAAGCCTAGGCAACAGCTCATGTTATGAAATATGATACAAAGGGTTATTCAGCACAATTTCAATGCTATTTTGGGTAGAAATACCTATATTTGACCTGAATTTTAAACTAAGAACTGGTGTCTAAAGTTGCATTAATTACAGGTATTACAGGCCAAGATGGTTCATACCTTGCAGAGTTTCTTTTGGCTAAAGGCTACACCGTGCATGGCATTAAGCGAAGAAGCTCATTGTTCAATACTGACCGTATTGATCACTTGTATTTGGAAGAGCAGTCTGCCAACAAGCGTTTCCGTATGCACTACGGCGATATGACAGACTCTACTAACCTAATACGCATTATTCAAGAGGTGCGGCCTGATGAGATTTATAACCTTGCAGCCATGTCGCATGTAAAGGTAAGTTTCGAGACACCAGAATATACTGCCAATGCTGATGGTATTGGTGCATTGCGTATGCTTGAAGCCATCAGGCTCTTGAATATGACCAAAGAGGTAAGGTTTTACCAAGCGTCTACATCAGAGCTATACGGTTTGGTGCAAGAAGTTCCCCAATCCGAAACCACCCCATTTTACCCACGCTCGCCGTATGCCGTGGCTAAAATGTACGCATACTGGATAACCGTAAACTACCGCGAAGCATATAATATGTATGCTTGTAATGGTATTTTATTCAACCACGAGAGCCCAGTAAGGGGTGAAACTTTCGTTACCCGCAAAATAACCCGTGCGGTTGCCAAAATAGCACTGGGCCTGCAAGACCAAATATTTATTGGAAACATTGATGCCAAGCGCGATTGGGGCCATGCTAAAGATTATGTAGAGGCTATGTGGTTGATGTTGCAGCAAGATAAAGCACAAGATTTTGTAATTGCTACTGGCGAAACCACTTCGGTGCGCGATTTTATTATCATGGCTTTTGCCGAAATTGGCGTTGAGCTTAAGTTTAGCGGCATTGGTGTTGACGAAACCGCTGTGGTGGTGGCTTGCAACAACCCAGAGTACCAAATTGCCATTGGGCAGCAAGTAGTATCCATCGACCCACGTTATTTCCGCCCTACAGAGGTGGATTTGTTGATTGGCAACCCAACTAAAGCAAATACCGAGCTGGGCTGGAAACCACGTTATACTTTGCAAATGCTGGTAAGCGAAATGGTAGCGGCCGATATGAAACTTTTTAAGCGAGACCAATATCTTAAAGAGGGCGGACACAAAATTCTTAACTATTTCGAATAAGCAAACGGCCCCCTTTAAAAAGCAAACAATAAAAAAGTAATGGAGCAAGGTGCTAAAATATACGTAGCAGGGCATACTGGTATGGTGGGTTCGGCAATTGTGCGTTTGTTGAAAGCCAAGGGTTTTAACAACATCGTTTTTCGCACATCTAAAGAGCTTGATCTGAGGAACCAGCAAGCCGTAAACGACTTTTTTGCCTTCGAAAAGCCAGAGTACGTTTTTCTGGCTGCCGCTAAAGTGGGTGGCATTGTAGCCAACAACGTGTATCGTGCCGATTTTATCTACGAGAATTTGATGATTGAGTGCAATATCATCCATGCCTCGCATGTAAACGATGTGAAGAAATTGTTGTTTCTCGGCTCAAGTTGCATATACCCCAAGTTTGCCAAGCAACCCATGAGCGAAGACCAATTGTTGGCGGGCTACTTAGAGCCTACCAACGAGCCTTATGCCATTGCCAAAATTGCCGGCATTAAACTTTGTGAAAACTATAGCCGCCAGTACAACCGCAATTTTATAGCAGCCATGCCTACCAACTTGTATGGCCCTAACGATAACTACGATTTGCAAAACTCGCACGTAATACCGGCTTTACTGCGCAAGTTTCACGATGCTACCGAGCAAAGTGCACCTGAAGTGGTTATTTGGGGCACGGGCAGTCCGTTCCGCGAATTTTTGCACGTTGACGATTTGGCAGAGGCTTGCCTGCACCTTATGGAAACATACGAAGGCACCGAAATAGTGAACATTGGTTCGGGCGACGAAGTGAGCATTAAAGAGCTTGCCGAAATAGTTGCGGCAGTAACCGAATATAAAGGACAGTTAACTTTTGATAGTACCAAACCTGATGGCACACCCCGCAAATTGATGGATGTGGCCAAATTGCATGGCCTAGGCTGGAAACATAAAATTGGATTGAAAGAAGGTTTGCAACGCACATACAATGAAGCATTTTTGCAACATGCCCAACTAAAAGGTGTAAACTAGCCTATGATTACTAAAATCAATCCGCGGAAAGGCTGGCATTTCTTTACTGTTGAAGACTTTAAAGAACTACTGCAATATAAGGACTTACTGTATATGCTGGTAGGCCGCGAAATTTCTGTTTTGTACAAGCAAACAGTGTTTGGTTTTGCTTGGGCTATATTCAGGCCTTTGGTGCAAATGGTTATTTTCACTTTCATTTTCGGCAAGTTGGTGAATATGCAATCAATGATAGGAACCGACGTGCCTTACGCCGTTTTCTCATTTACCGCTTTAGTGCCTTGGACTTATTTTGCCGTAGCGCTTAACAGCTCTACTGGTAGCTTGATTGGAAACCAGCAGTTTTTTACCAAGGTCTACTTTCCGAGAATGATTATACCCATTACTCCTATCATATCTAAACTGCTCGATTTTGCCATTGCTTTTATCATACTGCTGGTTATGCTGTTTGCTTATGGTATTGTGCCCAATTACCAAATAGTGTTTTTGCCGTTGTTGGTGTTGTTAATGATGATGACGGCGCTGGGCATGAGCTTGTGGCTATCGGCACTGGCTATACAATATAGAGATGTATCGCAGTTTATGCAGTTTTTTGCGCAGTTGCTCATGTATGCTGCACCCGTAATATGGCCCATAACATTGGTGCCACAAGGGTATAGGTTTGTATATGGTTTCTATCCAATGGCAGGTGTTATTGAGGGCTTTAGGGCATCCCTTATTGGCCAGTCGGCTATGCCATGGGATATGATAGGTGCAGGTTTTATAACTGCTACCATATTAATGATAACTGGTGTTTTGTATTTCCGCTCTCGCGAAAACGTATTTGCGGACGTGGTGTAGTTTTTTATTTGATAGCCTCCTATGTCAGAAACGTATATCAAAGTAGATCATCTTAGCAAGCTATACCGTTTGGGTGTGGCCGAGGCCATGCACGACTCGCTTGGCGGAGCTATTGGTGCTGCATTAAAAGCGCCTTTCAAAAATTTTCGCAAGCTTCAAGGCCTTTCCGATTTTAAAGACAAGGACGACGAAAGCGTACTTTGGGCCTTGCGCGATGTTAGCTTTGAAGTTCGCGAAGGCGAAGTGCTAGGTGTAGTTGGCAAAAATGGCGCAGGTAAAAGCACTTTGTTGAAATTGTTATCGCGCATTTCGCTACCCTCAAGCGGGAGTATTGAGATAAGTGGCCGCGTAGTAAGTTTGCTAGAGGTGGGCACCGGTTTTCATAAAGAGCTTTCAGGTAGGGAGAATATTTACATGAACGGTACTATTTTGGGCATGACCCGCAAAGAAATAGACCGTAAGTTTGACGAGATAGTTGCCTTTTCGGGTGTTGAACGGTTTATTGATACACCAGTAAAACGATATAGCAGCGGCATGCAGGTGCGGTTGGCTTTTTCGGTAGCTGCCCATTTAGAACCCGAAATAATGATTATTGACGAGGTGCTTGCCGTGGGCGATGCCGATTTTCAGAAACGCTGTTTGGGCAAAATGAAAGATGTATCGCAACAAGGGCGCACGGTTCTTTTCGTGAGCCACAACATGCAAGCAGTTCAAAGCCTTTGCACCAGGTGTATAATGATGGAGAACGGCAGGCTGGTTATGGATGGCGGTACAGATGAGGTAATTAACTACTACCTATCTAAACAGATGACTGGCGGCTCTATGAGGGTGTACGAAACCCCTACAGATGCACCAGGAAACCAACAAATAAGGCTACAACGCGCCATTGTATATAAAAACAGTAGTACCCCGAGCGACGGGCAATTGTTGTATGTTAATGATGAGTTGGTGTTTGAATTCGCTTTCTGGAACTATAGCCCAGGCGTGCACGCCAACCTTAGTTTAGTGCTGAATACAGTAAAAGGCGAAGTAATTTTTAATGTAGTAACCGATGATAAACCAATTGGCGAAGGGCTGCATGTTGCCAGGTTTCAAATACCGGCCAATTTATTGAACGACAACGTTTATTCCATCGACCTCTATTTTATTAAAAACCTGAAAGAAACCATTTGCTTAATTGAAAACGCCGTTAGCTTTGAGGTGCACGATGCCCCAAGGGAAAAGGCCTGGTATGGCAAATGGATAGGAGCGGTAAGGCCTAAATTTGAAACTACCTTCGAAAAAGAATCCGACTGATGCTTTCAAAACTAAAAATAACATTGGCCGAGGCCTTTGTATCGTTTGCCGATAGCATGAACGATAAAGCTGAGCGTTTTCGGTTTAAGCCATATTACTGCCCGGTATGCCAACAGCAAATAAGGGAGTTTGTACCGTACAACAACTTTGAGCGCTATATCGATAGCCTTACCCAGGTTTCGGCGTTCCATATGGAAACCTTTAATTTCCAGCAATATTGGTGCTCAAACTGTAAAGCCAACGACCGCGATAGGCTTTATGCCATGTACTTTAGGAAGGAGTTTGCGAAGCTTGACAAGGCTAAAAAATATCGCTTCATTGATTTTGCCCCCGAAACTG